>NZ_JBNHIC010000004.1:0-176562 GCF_059092905.1 Arthrobacter sp. B0427-1-12
CGTAACAGGGCCAGGCCCCGCCGACGACGGCGGGGCCTGACCCCTTTAACACCACCCCACCCCGCTACACACCCCCTTGCACCAAACACCGGCGGCATGAAGTCTTATAGCCATGACACAGAAAGCTGCGCCGCCCGAAACCGCCCTGATCACCGGAGCAACAGCCGGGCTCGGCGCGGAGTTCGCCCGCCAGCTGGCGGAGGCCGGCTGCAACCTTGTCCTGGTGGCCAGGGACCGCGGTCGGCTGGAGCGTGCCTGTGCCGAGCTGTCGGCGCGCTACGGCATCAATGCCGAATTCATCGAGGCGGACCTGCTGACGGGAGCCGGCGTGAGCGCCGTCGTCGACCGTTTGGAGGCCGGCAACAGTGCCGCGGCGGGCCGCCGGAGTGCGGTCAGTGGCGACGGGAAGCGCCCGCTGGCTCCGGTGACGCTGCTGGTGAACAACGCCGGCTTCGGGGTGAAAGAGCCGTTTGAAAAGGCGAAGCTCCAGTCCGAACTGGATCTGGTCAATATCATGGTCACCGTTCCGATGCAGCTGATGCACGTGGCGCTGCAGGGGATGTTGGCCCGGCGGGCAGGCAGGATCATCAATGTCGCCAGCGTGGCGGCGTATACACCGCGGGACAACTACGCCGCCTGCAAGGCATGGGTGGTGAGCTTCAGCCGCTGGGCGCACTACCGTTACGCGCGGCGCGGAATCGCCGTGACGGCGCTCTGTCCCGGATTCGTCCATACGGA
Source organism: Arthrobacter sp. B0427-1-12 (assembly GCF_059092905.1). Taxonomy (NCBI): domain Bacteria; kingdom Bacillati; phylum Actinomycetota; class Actinomycetes; order Micrococcales; family Micrococcaceae; genus Arthrobacter; species Arthrobacter sp. B0427-1-12. Next base: position 739 of record NZ_JBNHIC010000004.1, read on the forward strand.
ATTCCACCAGCGGATGGGCATGTCCAAGAAGCTGTACCCCCAATGGATGTGGCTGACGCCGGAACGTGTGGTCCGCGAGGGGCTGGCGGACCTGATGGCCGGCAAGCCGGTATCCGTACCGTCCAAGCGCTATAAGGTCCTCGCCGCTGTCGCCGGCCTGGGACCAAAACGCGTTGTCGCCCGGCTCGCCTCAGTGGGCCGGTAGGGTCAGGGACGAGCAGAGAAACAGGAGCGCCCCCGCGCCGTTCTAGGTGAACGATGCGGGCGCTCCAGCTGTATCGGTGCTGGGTCGGCGTGTGCCTATTCGGCGTCGTGGTCCGTTTCGAGGATCTGCACCAGCGTTTCCAGGGCCTGGTCGGCGCCCTCGCCCTCGGCACGCAGGACCACCGTGGTCCCGTACTCGGCGCCCAGTCCCATCAGTGACAGGATGCTCGAGGCGTCCAGTGCCTCATCGGCGGGGGTGCCGGCCACGGCGATGGTGACTTCGACCGGCTGTTCCCCCGCCGCTTCGGCAAAGATGGCAGCGGGCCGGGCATGCAGGCCGACGCGGCTGGCGATGGTGGCGGTACGTTCGGGCATGGTTTCTCCTTCAGAGTCCGAGGGTATCGAGAATGGGCAGTTGGGCGCGGACGGTGCTGCGGGCAGCGGCCGCGCTGGGGGCCGACAGTGCGGCTTCGGCCAGGGCGCGGGCCTCGTCGAGCGTGACGCTCTTCAGTGTTGCGGCGACGCCGGCCAGGGCGCGGGAACTCATGGACAGCGAGTTCACACCCAGCCCCACGAGTACGACGGCGAGGGCCGGGTCCGCGGCGGCCTCGCCGCAGACGCCCACCGGCTTCGGAAAATCGACCCGCCGGTCCGCGCCGGGCCCGGCGGGACGGCCGGCGGCGTGGTGCGCGCCGTCGACCGTCATCCTGATCAGCTGCAGCACGGCCGGCTGCCACGGATCGCTCAGGGTGGCCAGGGCTCCCAGCTCGCGGTCGGCCGCCATCGTGTACTGGGTCAGGTCGTTGGTGCCCAGCGAGGCGAAGTCCACCTCGTGGAGGATCGAGCGCGCCGTCAGCGCGGCCGCCGGCACCTCCACCATGACCCCGGGGGTTTTCAGCCCCGCATTCTTGCACAGTGACGCGAACCGCGCGGCCTCCTCCGGCGTCGAAATCATCGGCGCCATAACCCAGACCTCCGCCTGGGAAGCTGCGGCCGCCTGTGCAATGGCTTGCAGTTGGCGCTCCAGGACGCCGGGGCTGGTGAGGTCTGTGCGGTAGCCGCGGACGCCGAGCGCGGGGTTGGGCTCCGTCGCATCGGTCAGGAAGGGCAGCGGCTTGTCCGCGCCGGCGTCGAGGGTGCGGACCACCACCTTCTTGTGCGGGAAGGCTTTGAAGACCGCCGCATAGGCCTCCACCTGCTCCTCGACCGTAGGCTCGGTCTCCCGATCCAGGAAACAGAATTCGGTGCGCAGCAGGCCCACACCCTCGGCGCTGGCTGCGGCCGCGGCGGCGGCGTCCTTGCCGGATCCCACATTGGCGAGCAGCGGGACCAGATGGCCGTCCGCCGTCGTGCCCTTGCCGTTGAAGGTGCCCAGTTCCAGCGTTTGTTCCGCCCAGCGCAGGGCGGCGTCGCGCTGTTCCTCGCCGGGACCGACGTCGATCCGCCCGGCCGCGCCGTCCACGTAGACCTCGGTGCCGTCCGCCAGGGCGTCGACGCCGGCGGCCGCTACGACCGCGGGCAGGCCCAGGGTGCGGGCCAGGATCGCGGTGTGGGACTGCGGGCCGCCGCTGCTGGTCACCAGGGCAATGACGACGGCGGGATCCAAGGTCGCAGTGTCGGCCGGGGCCAGGTCCTCCGCGGCCAGGATGAACGGCACGTCCGAAGCAGGGATGCCCGGCGCGGGGACGCCGCGCAGTTCGGCTACGATGCGGGCGCGGACATCCAGCACGTCCTGGGTGCGCTCGGCCATGTACCCGCCAAGGGCCTTGAGCTGTGCGGCGATGGTGCCGCCGGCCTCCCAGACCGCGCGCTCAGCCGAGGTTCCGGCAGCGATCAGCTTGCCGGCCGACTTCAGCAGCATTGGATCCGCCGCCATCAGGGCGGTGGCTTCGAGTACGGCCTTTGCATCACCGGAGGTTGCCGCCGCGCGGCTCTTCAGCTCGGCCTGGACCGCCTTGGCGGCCGACTTCAGCCGGTCCGTTTCCCGTTCGGGAGTGGTACCCGCGCCGAACCTTTCTCCCGCCGGCGGTTCGCTGACCGGCCGGGGCATTTGGCGGATGGTGCCCAGCACGCGTCCGGGGCTGACACCGATTCCGGTGATTGTTTCTGTGGTGGTGCTCATCAAACGACCTCGTTATCCCTTGCAGCTTCCCTATGCGGCAACCGTAGCCTCGTCCGCTGGCTTTCTGGCAGCGAAGCGCTTGAGCGCGATGACGGTCAGGGCGGACACGACCGTTCCGGCGACGATCGCCAGGATGAACATGCCGATATTTCCGATCGCAAATAAGACGAAGAAGCCTCCGTGCGGTGCCTGCGAGGTCACCTGGGCTGCCATCGAGATGGCGCCGGTGACGGCGCCGCCGACCATCATGGCCGGAATTACGCGGAGCGGATCCGCAGCGGCGAAGGGGATGGCGCCTTCGGAGATGAAGGAGGCCCCCAGGAACCAGGCGGCTTTGCCGTTCTCCCGTTCGGCCAGGGAGAAACGCCGGCGGTCGACCAACGTAGCCAGCGCCATGGCCAGCGGCGGAACCATGCCGGCGGCCATAACCGCGGCCATGACCATCCACGGCGCCTGGTTGTCGAAGGAACCGGTGCCCAGGCCGGCGACGGCGAAGGCATAGGCCACCTTGTTGACCGGCCCGCCCAGGTCGAAGCACATCATCAGGCCCAGGATGATGCCCAGAATGACCGCGGAGGCGCCCGTCATGCCGCTCAGCCAGCCGTTGAGGGCATCGGTCAGGGCCTTGATCGGTCCACCGAGGACCAGGAACATCAGGCCGGAGGCCACGATGGAGGCCAGCAGCGGGATGATCACCACCGGCATCAGGCCGCGCAGGGCGCGGGGGACGTGCCAGGTGCCGATCCAGTGGGCCACGACGCCGGCCAGCAGGCCGCCGACCAGGCCGCCGAGGAAGCCGGCGCCCATGAAGCCCGCCACGGCACCGGCGGTGAAGCCCGGGGCGATGCCCGGGCGGTCCGCGATGCCGAAGGCGATGTAGCCGGCCAGCGCGGGGACCAGGAAGGCCATGGATAGGTTGCCGATTTTGTAGAAGACCGCACCGAGGTAGGCGGCCAGCCCGCCCTCGGGCAGATTCGCGAAGTTGTTTTCCAGCACCACCGTGTCCGCGACGTCGGTGATGTCGAACCCGCCCAGCAGGAAACCGAGCGCGATCAGCAGGCCACCGCCGGCCACGAACGGAATCATGTAGCTGACGCCGGTGAGCAGCGCCTTCTTCAGCTTCTGGCCCAGGTGCTCGCCCTTCTGCCCGGCGTCCGCCGGGCCCAGGTCCAGCTCTCCGCTGACCCGCGCGGCGTTGGGATTGTCCGCTGCAGCCAGGGCTTCGCGGATCATCCTGGCGGGCTCGTCGATGCCCCGCTTGACCGGGGCGCTGACCACCGGCTTGCCGGCGAAGCGTTCCTTGCCGCGGACGTCCACGTCGACGGCGAAGATTACCGCGTCCGCGGCGGCGATGACCGCCGGATCCAGCGGAGTGGCGCCGGCGGAGCCCTGGGTCTCCACCTGGAAGTCGACACCGGCTTTCTGGGCGGCTGCCGCCAGCGAGTCCGCTGCCATGTAGGTGTGGGCGATGCCGGTGGGGCAGGCGGTGACGGCGACGATGCGCCGGGTCTTGAGCGCGGTGGTCGTGCCGGCTGAACCGGCAGCGGTGCCTGCCGCAGTTGTGCCGGCGGCCCCTGCGCCGGTGCCAGCAGCGCCGGTGCCAGCAGCGCCGGAAGCCGGCGTCGCACCGGCGTCGTTGGCCGGCCGGGTGGCTGCTGCCTTCGGCGCCTCCGCCAGCGCGCCCTCGACCAGGCCGACGATCTCCTGTTCCGAGGCAGCCGCACGCAGTGCTGCGGTGAAGTCCTTCTTTATCAGGGACCGCGCCAGCTTGGACAGCAGCTTCAGGTGCGCCTGGTCCGCGCCTTCGGGGGCGGCGATGAAGAAAATCAGGTCCGCGGGACCGTCCTTGGCGCCGAAGTCCACCGCCGGAACCAGCCGGGCCATGCCCAGCGTCGGCTCGGTGACCGCCGTCGAACGGCAGTGCGGGATGGCGATGCCGCCGGGCACGCCCGTGGCGGTCTTGTTTTCGCGGGCCATGGCATCGGCGAAAAGCCCGTCCACGCCGGTGGCGCGTCCCTGCGCAACGACGAGTTGGGCCAGGTGGCGGATGACGTCGGAACGCTCCGTGCCCAGGTTCTTGTCCAGGGCGACGAGCTCCGGTGTGATCAACGCTGACATTGGTCATCCTCCTTCGGATGTGTGTGCTGCGGCGCGCTGGGGGTGAAGTGCCGTGACGGTCACGGCTGCGGGTGTGGTCTGCTGCAGGGTCGGCATGGTGGAGCCGGCCAGGGAGGCGGCGGCGGCTCCGTGGGCCACCGCCTGGCGGAGGCACGCCTCGGGCTCGCCGCCGGCACTGTGCGCCAGCAGGTAGCCGGCCAAGGAGGAATCCCCTGCGCCCACCGTGCTTCGGGCGGTGACCGGGGTATGGACCGCCCGCCACTGGCCCTCGGCAGTGACCAGCACAGCGCCCTTGGCTCCCAGGGTTGCCAGCACAGCGCCGACGCCGCCGTCCAGCAGCCCCCGGGCTGCGCGGACGGCCAGCAGCGGATCTGCCTCGAACGCCCTCCAGTCAGCGAAATCTGCGTATCCTGCAAGCTCCGCCAGTTCCTCGGCATTGGGCTTAATCAGATCCGGTGCCGCGTCCCGTCCGGCGGCGACAGCCGCTTCCAGCGGTGCACCGGAGGAATCGACGGCCACCTTCGGGGCGGCGGCGCCGAACTCCCCACGAAGGCGGCGTGTTACCTGGGCATAGAAATCGACGGGGACTCCCGGCGGCAGCGAACCGGCCAGCACGACCCACTGCGCGGGGCGGTTCCGGTCGCGGCAGGCCTCGAGCAGCAGCCCGATCAGCTGTTCCTGCTGCAGCTCGTCCAATACGGGCCCGGGCTCGTTGAGCTTGGTGGTGGTGCCGTCCGGTTCCGTGAGGGTGATGTTGCTGCGCAGCGGCCGGCCGATCGGCAGGTTCCGGTACGGGACCTGTGCCGTTCGCAGTCCGGCGAGGACCGCGTCCTCCGGATCGCCCGGCAGGACCGCGACCGTGGGCACGGCGGAGACGGTGAGCGCGCGGCTGACGTTCACGCCCTTGCCGCCGGGCTCCTGGTGGGCGGCGACCGCGCGCTGCACATCGCCGCGGGCCAGGGCGCCGGGAAGTTCGATGGTGCGGTCCAGGCTGGGGTTGGCAGTCAGGGTGACGATCATGCGATCACGACTTCCACATCCGCCTCCGCCAGCGCGCCGGCGAGGTCACCGGCAGGTGGGGCATCGGTTATCAACGTGTCTACGTCCTTCAGGGTTGCAAAGCGGACCAGGGTCTCCTCGTCCAGCTTGGAGGAATCGGCAAGCACGACGACGCGCCGTGCCGAATGTACGATGGCCGCCTTCACGGACGCCTCCAGCGAGTCGGGCGTGCTCAGGCCGAAGTCCGCGTGCACGCCGTTGGTCCCGACGAAGGCGACATCCGGGCGCAGGTCACCCAGCTGCCGGATGGTGTGCGGGCCGACGCCGGCACGGGTCAGGCCGCGGACACGGCCGCCGAGCAGCTCCAGCTGCAGGGTCGGCGAGTTGGCAATCAGGGAGGCAATGGGCACGGCGTGCGTGATGACCAGCAGGCCGTCGCCGTCGGAGGTGGGCGGGCGCTCCACCAGCAGCTCGGCCAGCTGTTCGGTGGTGGTGCCCGCATCCAGCACGATCGAGCCGGCTGTGGAGGGGATCATTTCCAGCGCCTTGGCGGCGATGCGGGACTTCTCCTCGTGGTGCTGGCTCTGCCGGCTGCTGAGCGGCTGCTCGCTGGTGCTGGCCTTGTCCGTTCCCACCGCGCCGCCGTGCACGCGCCGGAGGATGCCTTCGTTCTCCAGCACCGCCAGGTCCCGCCGCACGGTTTCTTTGGTGATATCGAAGCGCTCGGCGAGCTCGGCGACGCTCACCCGGCCCTTGGCGGCTACGAGTTCAGCGATCCTGGTGTGGCGTTCTTCGGCGAACATGATCTCCTCGCGGCTTCCCCGGCGGACTGTCCGTGACGGCTGTCACGGCTATCTTTGTTTCGTCGACTTTATCTGTGTTTATTTTTGTTTGTCAAGCAATGCAAAAACAACCACAGAAAAACGGGCGGGAGCGGGGGTGTCGGGGTTGCCGCAGCAGGGCGGGACGCGGAAGTATCCGTATATGACGGTTGCCTGGTCCAGACCCGAATCCGGGCGCGCGGGGACGCATCTGCTGGTGATGATCCACGGCTATGGCTCCGACGAGGCCCGGATGTCCGCCATCTTCAAGTCACTGCCGGACGGCATGACCGGGGTCGCCATCCGGGGGCCGAAGGATATCGGCGGCAGCTATGGCTGGTTCCTGCTGGATCCACTGCTGGCCCACGATTTCGGCGAGGTGCTTTCGGCAGTCACCGAGGTCTTCGCCTGGCTGGACCGTACGACGGCGGCGGGCACCTTCGCGAGCGTCAGCCTGCTGGGCTTCTCCCAGGGCATGGCGATGGCGACCACCATGCTGCGGCTGCGGCCCGCGGCGTTCCGTGCCGCCGTCGGACTTTCCGGCTTTGTGCTGGACAGCGAACTGCTGGCGGCCACGGAACCGCTGGTACGGAAGATTCCGTTCTTCTGGGGGCGCGACGCCAATGATCCGGTGATCCATCCCCGCGCTATCGACTATACGCAGGAATGGCTGGCGGCCAATGTGGCGCTCACGGCCCGGACCTACCCGGGCATGGGGCACCGCCTTGGCGCGGAGGAGCTGCGGGACGTCCGGATCTTCCTGAAGCACTACCTGGCGGACCGGTGATTACAGGGCGGCGCCTACAGGCCCCCGTCGCGTGTTTCATCCCGCCTGACGGTCTCGCCCGTATTGGGATCCTGCACCGACCGGCTTTCGGAGACGCGGTGCCGGTTCCGGGGCGCTGCCATGATCAGGGAGACGATCAGGCCGATCACACCGACCACCATGAGGATGTAGCCAATCATCGTCAGGTCCACGAAGTCGACCACGTCCTGGACGGCAAATGCGAGGATCGCGCCCAGGGCGATCAGGAAGATGGAAGAACCGATTCTCATGGCCAACAGCTCCTTGGGTAGTCCGGTGTTGGTTCTGCGGATATCTATTTATAAGCATACTGTTCTTCTGGATGGAACGGACGCACTATGTAACGGACGAAGCCGAATCGTTGAACTAGTGTTAAGGCGAGGCAACCACAGGAGGATTCGTGGCCAAAGGGTCCAAGATCAATCCGGCAGTGAAAACAGCCAGCGGAGCCATCTTCGACAAAGAGGGCAAACCCAAACCGGCCGTCCACAAGGCCATCAACAAGGCCATCGATGTCCAGCGGCCGCTGGTGCTGGCCAGCCTCACCCGGCTGCGCCGCAAATATCCGAATGCCAGCGTGGCCCAGCTCAATGCCAAACTGGAGCGCGACTATTTGAGGGCGGTCACCGGAACCGGCGCCGCGGTCGGCGCGTCGGCCGCAGTGCCCGGCCTGGGCACCCTGGCTTCCCTGGGCCTGTCCGCCGCAGCCACGGTGGGCTTCCTGGAGGCCACAGCGCTGTATGCCCAGTCCGTCGCCGAACTGCACGGGATCCAGACGGATGATCCGGAACGGGCGCGCACGATGGTCATGGCGATCCTGCTTGGGGAGGAAGGCGGAGCCCTGGTGTCCGCGCTGGCCGGGCAAAGCGCCGGCAGGGGGCAGACGGCCAACCAGTACTGGGGCAACCTGCTGGGCAAGAGCCTCCCGTCCGGTTCGGTCGGCCTGATCAGCAATGCCATCCGGAAGAAGTTCCTGAAGTTCATGCTGGCCAAGCAGGGCAAGTTCATGCTGGGACGGGCCCTTCCCTTCGGCGTCGGTGCGGTGGTGGGCGGGGCCGGCAACCTGGCGATGGGCCGCTCCGTCATCGAGGCCGCCCGCGAGGCCTTTGGTCCGCTGCCGGATGTCATCCCGGGCACGCTGGCCCTCGAGCTGGAACGCCCCGCCGGTGAAACCCCGTGGGGCCCGCACGGACCGGCTGGTTCGGATCAGTAACCTATGGTGGCCATCGACCTGAACGCGGATCTGGGGGAGTCCTTCGGTTCCTGGACAATGGGCGACGACGGTGCCATGTTCCCGCTCGTCTCCAGCGCCAACATTGCCTGCGGCTTCCACGCCGGCGGCGGGCTGGCCATGCTCGGCGCTGTCCGGCTGGCGGCCCGCAACGGCGTCGCCGTGGGGGCCCACGTGAGCTACCGCGACCTGGCTGGGTTCGGCCGCCGTGAAATGGACATGGACCCGGCGGAACTGACCGCGGATGTGCTGTACCAGCTGGCGGCCCTCGACGGCGTCGCCCGCACCGCCGGAACCAGGGTCTCCTATGTCAAACCGCACGGGGCGCTGTACAACCGCATTGTCCGGGACCGTGACCAGGCGCAGGCCGTGCTGGACGCGGTCCGCGCCTACGATCCCACCCTGGTGCTGCTCGGACTGCCCGGCTCCGCGGTGCTGGAACTGGCCGTGGCGGGCGGCCAGCCGGTGGCGTATGAGGCATTCATCGACCGCGCCTACCGGGCGGACGGCACCCTGGTGCCCCGGCGCGAGGCGGGAGCGGTCCTGCCCGCCACGGCACCGGCCGAGGTCGAGATGATCGCCGCGCGCGCCGTGCGCCTGGCCACCACGGGCGAGGTGGTGGCGGCGGACGGCAGCCTGCTGCGCATGCCCGTGGATTCACTGTGCGTGCACGGGGATACGCCCGGGGCGGTGGCCGTGGCGGCGGCGGCGCGCAGCGCGCTCACCGACGCCGGCGTGGGCATCCTCCCTTTCGCTCCCTGCATCAGGTCCTGACATGGCGCCGGCGCCCCGTATCAATGAGCCCCGTACCGGTGCGCCCCACACAGGTGAGCCCCGTACCGTCCTGCCCTGCGGTGACCGCGCCGTGCTGGTCGAGTTGCCGCGGCTTGCCGACGTACTGGCACTGTACCGCGGCCTGGCGGCCGATCCGCTGCCCGGCATCGTGGATATGGTGCCCGCAGCGCGCACCATCCTGGTCACAGTGGATCCGCAGCTGATTGGCCTGCCGCAGGTGCGGCGCTGGCTTCAGGAATCTCCCGCCCTGTACGACGCCGGTACGACGGCCGGCAGGCAGGTCACCATCGAGGTGGACTACTCCGGCCCGGACCTGGACGCCGTGGCCGGCCATCTGGGGATCACGGTCCGCGAGGTCATCCGGCTCCATACCGGATCCGTCTGGACCGCGGCCTTCACCGGGTTCGCCCCGGGATTTGCCTATCTGGTAACGGACCACGGCCGCCTTGCGGTCCCCCGGCGCGAGGCCCCGCGGACCACTGTGCCCGCCGGGGCCGTGGGGCTCGCCGGCGAGTTCAGCGGAATCTACCCGCGCCCCTCGCCCGGCGGCTGGCAGCTGCTCGGGACCACGGATGCGGTGCTCTGGGATCCGGCAGCGGAGCAGCCGGCGCTGCTGGCGCCGGGCACCGTCGTCCAGTTCAGGGAGGTGTGAGGTGGCCGGGGCGGACAGCAATGGCACCGCCGGCATCCGGGTCCGGAGCACCGGCCCGCAGGCCCTGATCCAGGACCTGGGCCGCCCGGGCCACGCGGACATCGGACTGAGCCCTTCCGGCGCCCTTGACCTGGACGCGCTGCGGCAGGCCAACCGGCTGGCCGGAAACGAAGACGGTGCGGCCGGCGTCGAAATCCTGCTTGGCGGGTTGACTCTTGAGTTCAGTGCCGGCTACCGCATTGCCGTGACGGGTGCCGCCGGCCGGGTGGAACTGGACGGGAAGCCCGTTGCCCGCAACGCCGCGGTGGACGTGCCGGCTGGCGCCGTGCTTGCCATCCGCCCGGCCGAACGGGGGCTGCGCTACTACCTGGCCGTGCGTGGCGGGCTCGACGCGGAGCGGGTCATGGGCTCGGCCAGCACGGATGTGCTGTCCGGCGCCGGCCCCGCGCCGCTGACAGCCGGGATGGTGCTGCGGACCGGGAGCGCGGCGGCTGGATATGCTGTCCGGGGTGACGCCGTCCGTGAAGGCGTCGTCCGCGAAGGCGCTGCCGCGCCCGCGGCGCCGTGGGCCACCGTTCCCCAGCCGCCGGCGAATCCGGCCGTCCGCGTCCTGCCCGGACCACGCCGGGACTGGTTCACGCATGGGTCCTGGCTCCGGCTGATCCACGGCAGCTGGACCGTATCAGCGGACAGCAACCGCGTCGGCATCCGGCTGGAAGGGCGGCCACTGGAACGCCTGCCCGGATTCGAGGGCCGGGAGTTGCCCAGCGAGGGGATGGTCACCGGAGCCCTGCAGGTGCCGCCGTCCGGCCTGCCAACAGTCTTCCTCGCTGACCATCCGGTCACGGGCGGCTACCCGGTGATCGCCGTCGTCCATTCGGCGGACCTGCGCCTGCTGGCCCAGGTGCGCCCGGGCCAGCGCCTCCGGTTCCTGGGCTGACAGCGGGACGCTGTGCCCGGGTTGCCGGCGGTCCGCGGGGTGCCGGCGTCAGCCGAAGACGGCGTGCGCGACGGCGAAGATCACCAGTCCGGCCAAGGCACCGACCACGGTGCCGTTGAGCCGGATGAACTGCAGGTCGCGGCCGACTTGCAGTTCGATCTTCTGTGACGTCTCCTCCGCATCCCAGCGCTCCACCGTCTCCGTGATGACGCCGGCGATGCTGCTGCGGTAGGTCCGGACCAGGTAGCCCGCGGCGTCGGAGATCCACGCGTTGACTTTGCCGGCCAGCTCCTCGTCGGTGACCAGGCGTTCGCCCAGGTCCCGGACGGCGGAGGTGAACTGGCGGCGCAGTTCGCTGTCCGGATCGTCCACGGCCTCCAGCAGTGCCGCCTTCACGGTTTCCCAGGTCCGCGCGGCGATCGACCGCAGGCGCGGGTCGTCCAGCAGTTGCTCCTTGATGGCCTCGACCCGGGCGATCATCGCCGGATCATGCTGCATGTCCTCGGCCAGTTCCCGCAGGTAGTTGTCCAGCGCCCGGCGGACCTGATGGTTGGGGTCCTGCTGGACCGCCAGCACGAACTTGTGCATCTCCACGTAAACCTTGTCCCCGACCAGACCGTCCACGAACGGCGGCACCCAGGACGGCGACCGGTCCGAAACCATCCGGGCGATGACTGCCTGGTTAGTGCCGACCCAGTCCGCAACCCGGTCCACCAGCAGGTCGACCAGCTGGATGTGATGGCCGTCTGCGAAGATCCGTGCGAGCAAGCGGCCCAGTGGCGGACCCCATTGCGGAGCCACCAGATGCTTGCGGGCCAGGGATTCAATCACGTCCTGCACCGCCTCGTCGTTGAGCACGGTCATGGCGCCGCGGATCGCGGCAGCACCTTCGGTGGCCACCCGTTCGGCATTGGCCGGCGGTGCCGGGCCGTCGGGTCCCGCGGGCTGGGCGGGCTGGGCCAGCCAGGCACCGGCCTTCCGGGCGATGTCCAGGGAGGCCAGCTTGCGTTCGACGACCTGCTCGGAGAGGAAATTGGTTCCGACGAATTCGCCCAGGCTGGCCCCGATGGCATCCTTGCGGCGGGGGATGATGGCGGTGTGCGGGATCTTCAGGCCCATCGGATGCTTGAACAATGCGGTGACCGCAAACCAGTCGGCCAGGGCGCCGACCATTCCGCCTTCACCGGCCGCACGGACGTACTGCAACCAAGGGTAAGTGTCCTCCAGGGCGAAGGACACGGTGAAGACCACTGCCATGGCCACCAGCAGGCCGGTGGCAATCAGCTTCATCCGGCGCAGTGCGGCGGCGCGCTCCTGGTCCGCGGGGGTCAGGCCGACCACCGTAGTGGGCTGGGCTTGCATTGATCCTCCCATGTTCGAACCATCGACTTTCCGAACCGTCAACGTAAGTTAACCAGCCCGTTGCCGGAATCGTCAGTCCGGGGCCGGGAACCGGCGTACCGTGAAGATAAGAGAATAGCTCCCAGCACGAACCGGAGACTGCAATGCGCAGAACGTCCGACATCCGGCCGTTGGCATGCCGGCCGTCCGAGGGCAGGCAGCGATGCGGCAGTTGATCTATGCGCACCGCGGCGCCAGCCAGCGCTTCGCCGAACATACCCGGGCCGCCTACCTGCAGGCGATCGCCGACGGTGCTGACGGCGTGGAATGCGATATCCACCTGACCCGGGACCTGAAACTGGTGTGCCTGCACGATGCCACCCTGGACCGGACATCCAACGGCACCGGCGGCGTCGCGGACCACACCCTCAGGCAGCTGCGCGACATGGATTTCTGCTCGTGGAAGGGCGCCACGATTCCACCGGAGTACGGCGGAATCCTTGACCAGTTCCTTACCCTGGCGGACCTGATCGGGATCCTGCGCGCGGCGGGCCGGCCGATCGGACTGGCGATCGAATGCAAGCACCCCAGCCCGTTCGGCCACCGGCTCGAGGAACAACTCCTGGGCTTCCTCATGGCCGAAGGCTGGGATCCGGAGAACTCGGTCCTGGACAACATCACGATCAGCTTCATGAGCTTCAGCCCGGACTCGGTCAAGCGGCTGCTGGAACAGGTTCCGGACCACTTCGTATGCCAGCTCGTCGCCGACGTGGATCCGCTGGCCATCCGCCGGCAGTTCCAGTTCAGCAGGATTACCGCTGCCGCCGTGCTGCGCCTCATGCGCGCCGCAGCGGCGGAGGCGGAGGAACTGATCCGCACCCACCGAGTGGGCCTGGCCGGCCCCGGGATCGACTATGTCAAGGCGCACCGGGACGACGTTGAACGGCTGCTGGCCCGCGGGGTCCGGTTCCGTGTCTGGACCGTGGACGACCCCGCGGACATCGAGCTCTGCCGCGAACTGGGAATCCAGGAAATTACGACCAACAGGCCGGCCGAAACCGCCGCACGGCTGGCCCTCCAGCCGCAGCCGGCCTGAATTCCCGCAGGCTCCACGGGCTGACCATTGGTCAGGGGTCGGTTCCCGCGTGAAGTGGCCATTGGTCAGCCAACGTGGGGGTCAGCTGACGCAGCACCATGTGTAATTGCTCATTTTGCAGCAAACCCGTCTGTTGCGGCGGCGCTGGGTGTGATTGAGTTATTGAATGGCTTCCCCTATTGAAGACTATGCGCTGATTTCCGACCTACACACCGGCGCCCTGGTCTCGCGCACAGGCAGCCTGGACTGGCTGTGCTTCCCGCGCTTCGATTCCCAGTCGGTCTTCGGGGCGCTGCTGGGCAATGCGAACCACGGCCGGTGGCTGCTGGCTCCCGCTGATGCTCCGGTCTGGGCCGCCGAGGACCAGGCGGATCCGGAACCGCGGCGCCCGCACAACGACGGCGGCTCGCTGGCTACCGCGGCGCCCGTCTTGGGCAGGGACGTCAGCCAAGCCGAAGGCAGCACCCAGAGGCGGGGCGAGGCCGTCGTTATTGACCGCCACTATACGGACAGCACCTTCGTCCTGCGGACCCACTGGAAAACGGACACCGGCGAAGCCCTGATGACTGAATTCATGCCGGTCGGGGACCGGCGAGCGTCCCTGGTGCGCCGCGTCGAGGGCCTGTCCGGCAGCGTCACCATGCGGCAGGAGGTGCGGGTGCGCTTCGGCTACGGGACCGTGGTTCCCTGGGTCAGCCGCGTCGAGGACCACGACGGTGAAGCCATTGTGGGCATCGCCGGTCCGGAGGCGGTGGTGCTGCGCGGGGATGTGCTGCCGAAGGCGGCGCACCGGCGCCACGTGGGCGAGTTCACGGTCGAGGCAGGCGAAAAGGTCGATCTGGAAATCGCTTGGTTCCCCTCGCACCGGCGCGTTCCTGCGGCCATCGACGTGGACGAGGCGCTGGCCGAAACCACCAACTACTGGACGCGCTGGTCCGAAAGCTGTCTTAAGCAGGGCAAGTACGAGGAAATCGTGAAGCGTTCGCTGCTGGTGCTGCGTGCTCTGACGCACGAAAGCACCGGCGGCATCGTAGCTGCCCCCACCACCTCCCTGCCCGAGGCCTTCGGCGGCGAACGCAACTGGGACTACCGCTTCTGCTGGTTGCGCGACGCCGCCCTGACCCTGGAGGCAATGCTCACCCACGGCTTCCAGCAGGAAGCGCTGCACTGGCGCAACTGGCTGCTGCGCGCCGTGGCCGGCGATCCGGAAGACCTGCAGATCATGTACGGCGTTGCCGGCGAGCGGTTCCTTCCGGAGCGGACACTGAAGCACTTCCCGGGATATGCGGACTCGTATCCGGTGCGGATCGGCAACGGAGCGGTGCGGCAGTACCAGGGCGACGTGGTGGGCGAGGTCATGGTCGCACTGGAGAAGCTGCGCAACCGCGGCGGCCACGAGGACCATTTCTCCTGGCCGCTGCAGCGCAACATGCTGCACTTCGTCGAAAACAACCTGGACCGCAAGGACCACGGCATCTGGGAAATGCGCGGGGAGAAGAAGCACTTCACGCATTCCCGGGTCATGATGTGGGCCGCCATGGACCGCGGCGTGCGCGCCGTGCGGGACCATGGCCTGGACGGGCCGGTGGAGCGGTGGGAGAAGCTGCGGGACCAGCTGCGGGCGGAGATCATGGAGCACGGCTTCAACAAGGAAATCAACTCCTTCACGCAGACCTATGAAGGCACCGAGGTGGACGCCTCCCTGCTGGTGCTGCCGCAGGTGGGGTTCGTCGACTACAAGGACGAGTGCATGCTCGGCACGGTGGTTCGGCTGGAGCGGGATCTGCTGGATGAGAGCGGACTGCTGCTGCGCTACCGCACCGAATCAGGGCTTGACGGTCTGGAGCCGGGCGAGCACCCGTTCCTGGCCTGCTCCTTCTGGCTGGTGGAGCAGTACGCCCATACGGGCCGGATGGCGGATGCGGAGAAGCTGATGGACCAGCTCGTCGGCTATGCCAACGAACTGGGCCTGCTCAGCGAGGAATACGACACGGTCAATCAGCGGATGGTCGGCAACTTCCCGCAGGCGTTCTCCCATCTGGCCCTGGTCCGCGCAGCGGATGCCCTCCACGGGGTGAACCAGGCGGCAGTCTAAGAACTACGGCTGCAGCACCACCTTGATGCACCCGTCTTCCTTCTTCTGGAACTTCTCGTAGGCCGCGGGTCCGTCTGCCAGCGGCAGGCGGTGGGTGACCAGGTCCAGCACACCCAACGGATCGGCGTCGTCCTCCACCAGCGGCAGCAGGTCACCGATCCAGTGTTTCACATTGCACTGCCCCATGCGCAGCTGGATCTGCTTGTCGAACATCGTCAGCAGCGGCATCGGATCCGCTTCGCCGCCGTAGACGCCGCTCAGCGAGATGGTGCCGCCGCGCCGCACCGAGTCGATGCACGCGTGCAGCACGGAGAGCCGATCGATGCCGGCGGTTTCCATCGCCTTCTTCGCCACCGGGGAGGGCAGCAGCCCGATCGCGGTGTGCGCAGCGGACGCGACCGGGGAACCGTGCGCTTCCATTCCGACGGCGTCCACCACCGAATCCGGTCCGCGCCCGTCGGTGCGGTCCCGCAGTTCGTCACCGATGTGCTTGGTCCAGTCAATGGTTTCGATGCCGTGGCGCGCGGCCATGGCGCGGCGCTCCGGCACGCGTTCGATGCCGAAGACCCGGTATCCCAGATGCTTGCCGATCCTGGCGGTGAACTGGCCCACCGGGCCCAGCCCGAAGACGGCCAGCGACCCGCCGCCGGGCACGTTGGCGTAGTCCACGGCCTGCCAGGCGGTGGGAAGGATGTCGGAAAGGAAGAGGTAACGCTCGTCCGGGGCCTCCGGATTGCCGACCTTGATCGGTCCGTAGTCGGCGTGCGGGACGCGCAGGTACTCGGCTTGCCCGCCAGGGACGGAGCCGTATAGTTCGGTGTAGCCGAAGAGCGCAGCCCCGGAGTTCTTCTCCCGCACCTGCGTGGTCTCGCACTGCGACTGCAGGCCCAGTCCGCACATGTAGCAGTTGCCGCAGGCAATGTTGAACGGGACAACCACCCGGTCTCCGGGCTTGATGTTCGTCACCGCGCTGCCTACTTCTTCGACGATGCCCATTGGCTCGTGGCCCAGGATGTCGCCCTTGTGCAGGAAGGGTCCCAGGACCTCGTACAGGTGCAGGTCGGAACCGCAGATCGCGGTGGAGGTCACCCGGATGATGGCATCCGTGGCGTCCTGGATGATCGGGTCGGGAACGGTTTCAACGCTCAGGGACCGGCGCCCCTGCCAGGTGAGTGCCTTCATGCGGGCAACGCTACGCCCCGTGCCCTGATCCGGCCAGAGGCATCTGCCGGTCCGGAGCGGCGCGGCGCAGCCGTTACGCTGGAAGGACCGCCTCTGAATTTCCCCGAGGAGCCATGTCTTATCTGCAATCCCCGGCCGTGCGGGTCGGCCTTTCCATCTCCGTTGCCACCGGCCTGTACGGAATTTCCTTCGGCGCCCTGTCCGTCGCCTCGGGCCTGGGCTTCTGGCAGACGATGGCGCTGAGCCTGCTGCTGTTCAGCGGCGGCTCCCAGTTCGCCTTTATCGGCGTCCTCTCCGGCGGCGGCACGGGGCTGGCAGCCATGAGTGCCTCCGCCCTGCTGGGGATCCGCAATGGCGTCTACGGCATGCAGATCAACGCCCTGGTGCGCCCGCGCGGCTGGCGCAAGGCCGCTGCGGCCCATGTGACCATCGACGAATCGACCGCCACCGCCACCGGCCAGACGGACCCGGCCGAGCAGCGGAGGGGTTTCTGGACCGCGGGCCTCGGGGTGCTGGCGCTGTGGAGCCTGTTCACCGCCGTCGGCGCCGTTGTCGGGGATGCCCTCGGCGACCCGAAGCAGTGGGGGCTGGACGGGGCGGCGGTTGCCGCCTTCCTGGCGCTGCTGTGGCCGCGGCTGAAGTCCCGCGATTCGGCGGCCATCGCCGTCGTCTGCGCTCTGGCCACGGTCCTGACGGTGCCCCTGCTGCCCAGCGGCCTGCCCATCCTGGTGGCTGCCGCAGTGGCGGTCGTCCTCGGCTGGTTCCGCAAGGATCCGGACGCCCGGCCACCGGCGCCGGGCAGGGAGCCGTCACCGGAACCGGCATCGATCTCTGAAGGACGCTGAACCATGGAACTGTGGATCTGGGTGCTTGCAGCCTGCCTGCTGAGCTTCGCGACCAAGCTGCTGGGCTACCTGGTGCCGGCCAAGGTCATGGATAACCCGCGGATGTCCCGGGTGGCCGGGACGTTGACGGTGGGCCTGCTGGCCGCACTGACGGTTACCAACACCCTTGCCTCCGGGCAGGCCGTGGTGGCCGATGCCCGGCTGGTTGCGCTGGCCGCCGCCCTGGTGGCGCTGCTGCTGCGGGCGCCGTTCCTGGTGGTCGTGATCGCCGGCGCGGCTGCGGCGGCGCTGGCCCGGCTGGCGGGGATGGCCTAGCCGCCAGGTACACCTAGCGCTGCTGGCCGTACATCCCGGCGTACCCGGTTCCGGCTCCCTGGAGGCCGGTTCCCTGCGGGCCGAGCGCCGCGGGCCCCACATACCGGTCGGAACCGTAGGAGAGGATGAGGGCAAAGATCGGGGGCAGGAAAATGAGTCCGATCGCGAATCCGGTGCCACGGCCGAAGGACTTCGCCAGGTCGATCATCATCAGGATGGAGATGACCACGTTGACCATCGGAATAAAGAGCAGCACCAGCCACCAGCCGGGCCGCCCGACGATCTTCAGGATGACATAGGAGTTGTAGACGGGGACGAAGGCCGCCCAGGCCGGGCGGCCTGCCTTCCGGAACAATCCCATGTAGATCAGGCCAACCAGCGCAACAGTCACCACCAGGGTCAGCAGCGAGCCGAACAGGGCGCCGGCTGCGGCGGCCGGATCCGTGGTTGTGGTGGTCGTAAACGTAGTCAGCACAGTGGTCATGCCCGCGACGCTACTGGACCGGACCGCGGACCGCGATGGGGAGAAGTCCCCATCAGCCCGGGCCGCGTCAGCCCCCGGGCCGCCTCAGCTGGCGGACACCAGCTCCGCCGTGGCCTCGGCGATGGCACGCTCCTCGTCGGTGGGGACTACCAGGACGGGGATGGCCGACTCGGGCGTGCTGATCACCCGGGCCTCCTTGCTGCGGCGGACATTGGTGTAGTCATCCAGTTCGATGCCCAGGGCGCCGAGCCGGTCGATGACCAGCTTGCGGAAGTAGGCGGAGTTCTCTCCGATGCCGGCGGTGAATACGACAGCCTGGGCGCCGCCCACGGCCACGTGGTAGCCGCCGATGTACTTGGCCAGCCGGTAGGACGCCACCTCGAGGGCCAGGGTTGCCTTGTCATCACCGTTTTCCGCGGCCTCGACCACCTGGCGCATGTCGTTGTTGCCGGACAGGCCCTTGAGACCCGATTCCCGGTTGAGCAGGTGGTCCAGGTCGTCGGCGGAGAAGCCCTTCCGCTGCAGCGCCACCAGCACCGACGGATCCAGGTCGCCGGAGCGGGTTCCCATCACCAGTCCTTCCAGCGGCGTGTAGCCCATGGACGTATCCACGCTGACCCCGCCGCGGATGGCGGTGATGGAGGCGCCGTTGCCCAGGTGCGCGATCACGGCATTGAACCGCCGGGGCTCGATCTCCAGCAGCCGGGCGGCACGCGCGGAGACAAACTGGTGCGAGGTTCCGTGGAAACCGTAGCGCCGGATGCCGTGCACCGTGTAGAGGTCCTCCGGGAGCGCATAACGCCAGGCATACTCGGGCAAGGTGCGGTGGAAGGCGGTATCGAAGACGGCCACCTGAGGCATTTTCGGCCACTTCGCGGTGATAGCACGGATGCCCAGGGCTGCCGGCGGATTGTGGAGCGGTGCCAGGGGCGCCAGCCGTTCAATCGCCCGGGTGATTTCGAAATCGATGCGCACGGGTTCGTCGAAGCGCTCGCCGCCGTGCACCACCCGGTGGCCGACGGCATCGATCTTCCGCCCGCCCAGCACTTCGGTCAGGCGGGCCTCGACGGTCTCCAGAGCCTCCGAATGGTTCCTGATCTCGCCTTCGCCGATCCGCTCGATCAGGCCGTCGGTGACGACGGTGTCGCTGCCGGCCTCCGTGTCCACATCCCGCAGTTGGTACTTCAGCGAGGATGAACCGGAGTTGATGACCAGGATGAGCATTAGGCTTCCTTTGCGGTGATGGTTGAGTGGTCTGGACCTGTTTGTCCTTGGATGGCGGTGATCGCGACGGTGTTGACGATGTCCTCGACAGTGCAGCCGCGGGACAGATCGTTGACCGGCTTGCGCAGGCCCTGCAGGACGGGTCCGACGGCGACCGCCCCCGAGGACTGCTGCACCGCCTTATAGGTGTTGTTGCCTGTATTCAGGTCGGGGAATATGAACACGGTGGCCTGTCCGGCCACCGATGAATCCGGCATCTTGGACGCGGCCACCGAGGCGTTGACGGCGGCGTCGTACTGGATGGGGCCTTCCACGGCCAGGTCCGGGCGGCGGCTGCGGGCCAGTTCAGTGGCGCGGCGGACCTTGTCCACCGCTTCACCGTAGCCGGAGGTGCCGGTGGAGTAGGAGAGCATCGCGATCCGCGGATCGATCCCGAACTTGGCCGCGGTCTCGGCCGAGGCGATGGCGATGTCCGCGAGCTGCTGGTCGTTCGGATCCGGGTTGACCGCGCAGTCGCCGTAGACCAGCACCCGATCCTCCAGCAGCATCAGGAAGACGGAGGAGACGATGTCGACGCCCTCGCGGGTCTTCACGAATTCGAGTGCGGGGCGGATGGTGTTGGCCGTGGTGTGGGCGGCCCCCGAGACCATGCCGTCCACCTTGCCCAGCTGGACCATCATGGTTCCAAAATATGAACCGTCAAGCATGTTTTCCATCGCGGTTTCCAGGTCGACGCCCTTGTGGGCCCGCAACCGGGCGTATTCGGCGGCGAATTCTTCGCGCAGCGGGCTGGTAGCCGGGTCAACGATCCGCAGCCCGGTCAGGTCCACGCCTTCGGTGGCTGCCAGTTCGCGGACCTGGGATTCGGAGCCCAGCAGGGTCAGGTCGCAGACATCGCGGCGCCGCAGGATCTCGGCGGCGCGGAGGATCCGCACATCGAGCCCCTCCGGCAGGACGATATGCCGGCGCTGCGAGCGGGCACGCTCGATCAGCTCATGCAGGAAGCGCAGCGGTGTCATGTGGGTCGGATGCGGCAGGGCCAGGCGTTCCAGTAGTTCCTGCTCATCCACATGCCTGGACCAGGCACCCAGCGCCGCGGCGGCCTTCCGCCGCTGGCCGGAGGAGACCTCGCCACGCACCTGGCTTACCCGGTGCGTGGTGGTGAAGGTGTCCTCGGCAACGCTGAATACCGGGAACGGGGCCTGGGCGAGCATCTGCATGATGTCCGGTTCCGGGGTCAGGCCGCCGGTCAGGACCATCCCGGAGGGAACGGGCGAGTCGGGGGACAGGGACGACGCCAGGCCCGCGACCATGATGTCGGCACGGTCGCCCGGGACCACTACCAAGGCTCCGTCGCGCAGTTGGCTGAAGAAATTGCCCACGGTCATCGCACCGATCTCGATGCTGCTCATGTCCCGGTCCAGCTGCCCACTGCCGGCGATCTGCCGCGCGCCCAGCGCTGCCACGACTTCGGCGATGGTCGGCTGGGCGACCTCGTCCTGTTCCGGAATCACGTAGACCGGCCAGCCATGCACGCCCGGACGGACGCTGCCGGCAAGCTCCTCCAGATCCTCTGGGGCCGCACGGTTGACCATGATGGACAGCAGGGTGGCCCCGGCGGCAATATGCTCCTTGCGGGCGACCTCCACGGCGTCCACGGTTTCCTGCACGTCCATGGACTGGGCGCCGATCACCACCAGCATGGTGGCCCCCAGGTTCTTGGCCAGCCGGGTGTTGAGATCGAATTCGACGGCGGCATCGTGGCCGCTCAGATCCGTACCTTCGACCAGGATGACGTCGCAGACCTGGGACATTTCACCGAAGATCTGCACGCAGCGGGAATCGATTTCCTCCCGCTGCCCGGCTGCCAGCTGGGCACGGGCTTCCCGGGAGCTCAGTCCGCCGCGGCTGCGCTCCGGGCCGAGGTCGAAGGTGCTGCGCATGAGCAGCACCATCGGGTCCTGCTCGGGATCGTCGCCGGGAATGACCGGCCGGAAATAGCCGATCCTGCCGGCGTGCCGGTGGAGCATGTCCGCCAGTCCCAAACTGATCAGGGACTTCCCCGAGCCCGCTGCCATCGCACTGATGTAGATTCCCTGCGTCATCCGTGTCCGTCCTTTGCGTCGACCCACCCCATCTTTTCAGACCGGCGGACCGACCGCACTCTGGCGGGTAGCCGGGGCCGGGCGTACCTTGCTGCCATGAACTGGATCAGGCCGGATGATGCGGGCTATGACGATGCCCGGGCCCTCTTCAATGCGATGATCGACCGCAGGCCGGCGGTGATCGCGCAATGCGCCGGGGCCGATGACGTGCGGCAGGCCCTGGGCCTCGCCCGGAAACATAAACTGCCCGTCGCCGTACGTTCCGGCGGCCACTCCGTGGCCGGCATGTCCATGAACGACGACGGCCTGGTGGTCGATGTGCGGCCCATAAAGGACCTCCGAGTAGACCCGGAGGCCCGCACGGCGACCGTCGGAGCCGGGGTGACCTGGGGCGAATTCGACCGTTCGCTCCAGGACACAGGCCTGGCCGTCACGGGCGGCCGCGTTTCCACGACCGGGGTTTCCGGCTTCACCTTGGGCGGCGGCTCCGGTTGGCTGGAGCGGTCCTGCGGGCTCGCCTGCGACAACCTGGCCGCCGTCGACATGGTGACGGTCGACGGCGGGGAAGTCACCGCCAGCGCCGCCGAAAACCCGGAACTCTTCTGGGCCCTGCACGGCGGCGGCGGCAACTTCGGCGTGGCAACGTCCTTCACCTTCAACCTCCACCCCCTGCCGGCCGCTGTCCAGGCGGGCCTGCTGCTCTGGCCCGAAGCGGCGGGAACCGACGTCGCCAGGGCGTACCGCGACTTCGCGCCCGCCTCCCCGGAGCGGCTGGGCTCGGCGCTGGCGTTCCTTACGGCACCGGCGGAAGAAGCCATCCCGGAGCATTTGCGCGGCAGGAACGTGGCCGCCGTCGTACTCCTGTACGCCGGGGATCCAGGGGAGGGAGCGGAAGCGATCCGCCCGCTGCGGGAACTGCAGCCGGCCGCGGACCTGGTCCAGCCGATGCCCTATGCCGATTTCCAGTGCATGACCGACGACCCGCCGGGCAAGCACAACTACTGGACCGCCGACTGCCACGACACCTTCCCGGACCAGGCCCTCGAGGTCCTGGCCCGGTACGGCGCCTCGCGGCGGTCCGAGCTGGCGCAGCTGCTGCTGGTGCCGTGGGGCGGTGCCGTAGCGCAGGTTCCGGATGACGCCACGCCGCTGGCCAACAGGTCCGCCACGTGGGTGTCCCACCCCTTTGCCCTCTGGGAGGAACCGGAGCAGACGGCTGCCAGCATCGAGTGGGCGCGCGGCTTCCGGCGGGATGTTGCCGAATTCGCCACCGGCGGGGTCTACCTCAACTTCATCGGCCACGAGGGCCAGGACCGGGTGCGGGCCGCCTTCGGCGAGCGGAACTACGCCCGGCTGGCCCGGATCAAACGGGACTGGGATCCGGAGAACTTCTTCCGCGGTAACCAGAACATCGAACCGGCCGGGTAGGGCCGGGCTGTGGGAGACTGGGCGCATGCTTGTTGCGTTCTCCGTTGCCCCGTCAGGTTCCGCCCCCGCCGGCTATGCCGGAGCCAACCCCGATGCTTCGGTGCATGAGGCTGTTGCCGAGGCGGTGAAGATCGTCCGCGATTCCGGCCTGCCCAACCGCACAGACGCCATGTTCACCACTATCGAGGGCGAATGGGACGAGGTCATGGAGGTGGTCAAGCGGGCCACGGAGGCCGTGGGCAAGTACGGCAGCCGGGTCTCGCTGGTCCTGAAGGCGGACATCCGGCCCGGCTACAGCGGCGAACTGACGGGCAAAGTGAAGCGGCTTGAGAAGGCCATCGAAGAGACCAGCTGACCATGCTCGAGGTGCCGGCCGACGTCCAAGATGGCACCGGGCCGCAGCCGGTGCCACACTGGCTCTATGGCTGCCCACAACACCGCATGGAACGAAGTCGAAACCTACCTTGCCGACACCCTGGTCCGCAGCGACGACGCGCTTAAGGAAGCTGTCCGCGCCACCGCCGAGGCCGGCATGCCCGCGATCGAGGTGGCCCCGACGCAGGGCAAGCTGCTGATGCTGCTGGCCCGGATCCGCGGTGCGCGCCGGGCGCTGGAAATCGGTACCCTCGGCGGCTTCAGCACCATCTGGCTGGCCCGCGGCCTGCCCGACGACGGCACGTTGGTGACCTGCGAGTACGAACCCCGGCATGCCGCCGTCGCACAGGCCAACCTGGAACGCGCCGGCGTCGCGCACAAGGTGGACATCCGGGTCGGCGCCGCCCTGGACACCCTGCTGCAGCTGGACGCCGCGGCGCCGTTCGACCTGGTGTTCATCGATGCGGACAAGGCCAACAACGCCAACTATGTCGACGCCGTCCTGCGCCTTACGCGGTCCCGGAGCCTGATCATCGTGGACAACGTCGTCCGCGACGGCTCGGTGCTGGGCGACGGAACCCGGGAGGACGGCAGCGTGGACGAGGACGTCCGCGGCACCCGGAAGGCACTGGAGCTGCTGGGCTCCGATCCGCGCCTGGACGCCACCGCCATCCAGACGGTCGGTTCCAAGGGCTGGGACGGCTTCGCGCTCGCGGTGGTCAACTGAGCCGGTACGCTGGATCCATGATTCCCATCGCCATCCGCCGCGCTGAACCGGCCGATGTCGAGGCGATGGTCCGGATGCATATCCAGGCCTGGCGGGAAAGCTACTCGGCCCTGCTCTCCGCCCAGTTCTTTGCCCGCCAGGAGGAGCTGTTCGCCGGGCGGGTGCGGCGTCACCAGGAAGCCATCGCAGCCGGGGAGATGCAGACCTGGCTGGCCATGGACGACGGCGGTATCGCCGGTTTCGCCGTGGCCGGCCCCGCCCGGGACCAGGACCTGGCGGCCCGCCTGCCGCTGGAGCTCTACTCGATCTACTGCCTTCAGCGGGTCCACGGCCTGGGCGTGGGGCGGGCCCTGCTGGACTGTGCGATCGGCGCCGCACCGGCCTACCTCTGGGTTCTGGAGGAGAACCCGCGCGCGCAGCGCTTCTACCGCAAGAACGGATTCGAGGCTGACGGAGCGCGCCAGCTGCTGTCCGGCCTGTGGGAGAACCTGGCGGAGGTCCGGATGGTCCGCCAGGCAGGGCAGCCGGGCTGATGGGCCGTGCCAGAGGCGGCGCCGGGACGGCGGGTCCGGTCGAAGGCGTCTTTGAGATCGACACCGGCCACTGCGAACTGACCCGCGACCGCCTGAACGACGACGGGTGGATGCTGCGGATCAACGGCGTCCAGAGTTCGCACATCAACCTGGCGGATCCGCTGCAGCTTGAGTTCGAATACATGCGCTGGATCGATGCCCTGGTCCAGGCGCGCTGGGAGCACTCCTTCCGCCTGCGCGCGCTGCACCTGGGCGGCGGCGCCTGCTCGCTGGCCCGCTGCTTCGCCGCCGCCTACCCCAATGCCCGGCAGGTCGTCGTCGAACTTGACGGCCGGCTCGCCGAACTGGTGCGCAGCTGGTTCGACCTGCCCCGTGCCCCGCTGCTGCGCATCCGGGTGGGGGAAGCCCGCCAGGTGACCGAATCGCTGACGGAATCGAGCCGGGACCTGATCATCCGCGATGTCTTCGCGGGCAGCGAGACCCCGCGGCCGCTGACCACCGCCGAGTTCACCGCGCAGGTCCGCCGGGTGCTGGCACCGGGCGGCCTGTACGCGGTCAACTGCGGGGACGGCCCCAACCTGGCGCTGGCCCGGGCCGAGGCGGCAACCATCAGCGCCGCCTTCGAGTACACGGCGATCATCGCGGACCCGCCGATGCTCAAGGGCAGGCGGTACGGCAATGTCATCATCGCCGGCAGCGATACCCCTTTGGTGGCCGGGGACGCCTGGCCGCAGCTGGCGCGGCGGCTGCTGGGCGGGGCGATGCCGGCGCACCTGTGGGAAGATACGCAGGTTCGCCGTTTTGGCAAGGGCTCGCGGGTCCTCAGCGACGAAAAACGTGAATACTAAGCTCGCTTGTCATAGTGGTACCCCTTTGGCCGGGTTGAATGTATTATCGATTTGAAGGCCATCCTCACAGATGGCCTGCGCGCCTGGAGATACTCCCATCCGGAGTTATCTTCAGAGGCAGGTAACTGAATACAGGCTTCACACACTTTGGATGGTGGCTGGAGCGCGAGCTTTACCTGCTCAGCCGGCTCAAGGCCGGCGCCGGGTGCCGGAACCGATTATCTAATCCCCCCCAAGTTGGATAACGGACCGGCACCCCGGTCTGTTAACGGACAACTTCTTAACGGACATTTGAGGCACGCTGCTACACCCGTCCCAGCAGTTGGTCCTCATAGGCATCGGCCGCCTCGCGGAGGGCTTCGACCACGGCGGCCACCGCCGGCTGCCGGAGCGAATCCGGCCGGGCCACCAGCCAGTAGGCCAGGCGTTCGGCCACCGCGGCGGGCAGCAGCCGGACCAGATCCTCGTGGCGGTCGGCCATGAAGCAGGGCAGCAGTCCGATGCCCGCCCCCGCGCGGGTGGCCTCCACATGCACGAAGACGTTGGTGGAACTGACCGAATCCCGCATGCCCGGCAGCAGCCGCCGCGGGGTGTCCAGGCTGTCCACCTGCAGCATCGAATCAATGAAGTAGACCAGCGGGTGTGCCATGACCTCCTCCAGCGAACGCGGCGTGCCGTGTTCGCCCAGGTACGCGCGGGATGCATACAGCCCGAGCACGTAATCGCCCAGGTGCAGCGCCTGCGCCCGATGCACCTGCGGCCGGCCGACAACCACCTCCAGGTCCAGGCCGGAGCGGTGCTGGGACGCCCGCCGCGTGGTCGCCACGATCTCCACGCTCAGCAGCGGGTGGCTGCGCTGCAGCCGGGCCATCGCAGGTGCGGCGATGTAGGCGGAGAACCCGTCCGTGGCGCTCATCCGCACGACGCCGGCCAGCTGGGCGGCAGCTCCGCCGTCGTCCGCCAGGGCCGCGACGGCGGCGGCAACGTTTTCCGCCGCCTCAGCCGCCCGCTGTCCCAGTTCCGTCAGTTCCCAGCCGCCGGAGGCGCGGACCAGCACATGGCCGCCGAGGCATTTTTCCAGCGCACTGATCCGGCGCGAGACCGTGGTGTGGTTCAGGCCCAGGTTCTCCGCTGCGGTGGTGAAGCGGCCGCTGCGGGCCACCGCACGCAGGATCAGCAGGTCGTCCGGGTTCGGCAGCGGGATGGAAGCGTTCATATCTGCATTTTCGCAGATCGACTCTGCGGTATTTGTCATTGAAGCCCGCGCTCTGTGCAGGAATACTCAGTGAAAGCCAATGTGTGGTTTGCATCACCAATGTCAGCGTCGACAACAGCAGAAGGAGACATCCATGAGCGTGAACCAGCGCTCCGCCGCAGGGCAGGCCGGGGCCCAGTCCGCCGGGGAGAGCACTTCGGGATTGAAGAAGATCGTGTCCGCCTCCATGGTGGGGACGGTCGTCGAATGGTACGAGTTCTTCCTCTATGCCACGGCGGCCAGCCTGGTCTTCGGCACCTACTTCTTCCCCAGCACCGGCAGCGAGCTGGACGGCATCATCGCAGCGTTCCTGACCTACGCCGTCGGATTCGTGGCCCGGCCGCTGGGCGGCATTGTCTTCGGCCAGATCGGGGACAAACTGGGCCGCAAGCACACCCTGCAGCTGACCATCGTGCTGGTCGGCGTCGCCACCTTCCTGATGGGCTGCCTGCCCGGCTTCGATACCATCGGCTACTGGGCTCCGGCCCTGCTGGTGGCGCTGCGCTTCATCCAGGGCTTCGCCGTCGGCGGCGAATGGGGCGGTGCCGTTCTGCTCGTCGCCGAGCACAGCCCCAACAAGTCCCGCGGATTCTGGTCCAGCTGGCCGCAGGCCGCCGTGCCGGTGGGCAACCTGCTCGCCACGCTGGTGCTGCTGAGCATGTCCTGGATCCTGCCGTCGGACCAGTTCCTCGGCTGGGGCTGGCGCGTGGCCTTCTGGCTGTCCGCAGTCATCGTGGTCATCGGCTACTACATCCGTACCCACGTCTCCGAAGCACCGATCTTCCTGGAGGCCCGCGCCCAGGTAGAGGCGGAGAAGGCCGTCAGCTACGGGGTGCTGGAGGTCGTCAGGAAGTACCCCCGGGGCATCCTGGGCGCCATGGGCCTGCGCTTCGCGGAGAACATCCTCTACTACATCATCGTCAGCTTCTCGATCGTCTACCTGAAGACCGTGCATGCCTACGACACGAGCCAGCTGCTGCTGGCCCTGCTCGTGGCGCACGCCGTCCACTTCGCGGTGATTCCGCTGGTCGGGCGGCTCTCCGATTCGATGGGCCGGCGCCCGGTGTACCTGGCCGGAGCGGTACTCGGCGCCACTTGGGCCTTCTTCGCCTTCCCGATGTTCGACACGCAGAACCCGCTGGTCATCATCCTGGCCGTCACGATCGGTCTGTGCTTCCATGCGCTGATGTACGCCGGCCAGCCGGCGATCATGGCGGAAATGTTCCCCACACGGATGCGCTATTCGGGCGTCTCGCTGGGTTACCAGGTGACCTCCATTGTGGCAGGCTCCATGGCGCCGATCATCGCCACGGCGCTGCTGCGGGACACCGGTTCCTGGCTGGCGGTTGCCCTGTACATCACCGTCGCCTGCGCCATCACGGCCGTCGCCGTCGTCACGCTCAAGGAAACCAGGGGTGTTTCCCTGCGCGACGTCGATGCCGCCGATGCGCTCCGCCACGGCCTTGCCCCGGTGAAGTGAGGTGGCTGCCATGAGCGATTCACAGCAGCCCCTGGCCGGCCGCACGGCTCTGGTGACGGGCGGCGCGAGCGGCATCGGCGCGGCCTGCGCCCGGGCGCTCGCCGCCCGGGGCGCAAAGGTTACGGTCGCGGACCTGGATGAAGTGGGCGCCAAGACCCTGGCGCACGAGATCGACGGCGAGGCCTGGGCCGTCAACCTGCTGGACACCGCCGAGCTTGCCGGCCTATCCCTGCAGACGGACATCCTGGTCAACAACGCCGGCATCCAGGTGGTCCGGCCCATCCACGAGTTCGACCCGGCGGATTTCCACCGGATCATCACGCTGATGCTGGAGGCACCGTTCCTGCTGATCCGCGCCGCGCTGCCGCACATGTACGCGCAGAACTTCGGCCGCATCATCAACGTGTCCTCGGTGCACGGGCTGCGGGCCTCCGCGTTCAAGGCGGCCTATGTCTCCGCGAAGCACGGGCTCGAGGGGCTGTCCAAGGTCACCGCGCTGGAGGGCGGCCCGCACGGGGTCACCAGCAACTGCGTGAACCCGGGCTACGTCCGCACCGCTCTGGTGGAGAACCAGATCGCGGACCAGGCTAAGGTGCACGGCGTCAGCGCGGCGGAGGTGCTTAGCCGGATCATGCTCACCGAGAGCGCCGTCAAGCGGCTGGTGGAGCCGGCGGAAGTCGGGTCCCTGGTCGCTTGGCTGGCCGGGAACGACGCCGGCATGGTCACCGGCGCCTCCTACACCATGGACGGCGGCTGGACCGCCAGCTAGCGTCCGCACTCCCGCCGCTTGCACTCTGGCCTGTTTGCCCCGCCGTTGGCCCACCTACCCCGGTTCGCTCAGCAGCACGCGCACGTCTGACGACTCAGACGTGCGCGTGCTGCTGACTCATGGTGAGGGCGGGAAGCCGATCGGGCAGTTCGTCAGCCGAGGCCGATGAGCTGCTCGATCGGACCGATGCCGAAGTAGATGACGAACGCTCCCGCCACGGCCCACATCAGCGGGTGGACGTCCTTGGCCCGTCCCTGGAAGGCGCGGATGAGTACGTAGGCGATGAACCCCGCGCCTAAACCGTTGGCGATCGAGTACGTGAACGGCATCAGGGTGAACGTCAGGAACGCCGGGATCGCCAGGCCAAGATCGGACCAGTCGATCCGGTGCACCTGGGAAGCCATCATGAAACCGACGACGACGAGCGCGGGGGCCACGGCCTCGAACGGCACCAGGTGGATCAGCGGGGTGAAGAACACCGCCACCACGAAGAGCAGGCCGGTCACGATGCTCGCCAGCCCCGTGCGCGCCCCCTCGCCGATGCCAGCGCCGGATTCCACGTAGATCTGGTTTGAGGAGACCGATGCTCCGCCGCCGGCGATCGCGCCGAAGGCGTCGACCAGCAGCACCCGGTCCACGTTGGGCATGTTGCCCTCCTTGTCCGCCAGGCCGGCTTCATTGGCCAGGCCCACCATGGTGCCCATGGCGTCGAAGAAGATGCTGAGCAGGATGGCGAAGGCCAGCAGCGCTGCGGCCAGGCCGCCGAGGTTCTGGAAGGCGCCGAAAAGGCTGACCTGTCCAATCAGGCTCAGGTCCGGGGCCTCCCAGGCCGGCAGGCCGGGGACCACCAGGGACCAGCCGGCCGGGTTGGCCGGCTGGGCGCCGGGATGGGCCACGGCCTCGATAACCAGCGCCAGGATCGTGGAGGCGACGATGCCGATCAGGATCGCGCCGCGGACCTTGCGGACCACCAGGCCGATGGTCAGGACGAGGCCGAAGATGAAAACCAGGGTGGGCCAGCCGACCAGCCTGCCGTCGAAGCCCAGGCCCACAGGAACGGTGGTCCCGGCGACATCCGGTACGCGCCGGACAAAGCCGGCGTTGACCAGGCCGATCAGCGCGATGAACAGGCCGATGCCCACGACGATAGCCGTCTTGAGGCTGGCGGGCACGGCGTTGAACACAGCCGTCCGGAAGCCGGTGAGGACCAGGATCAGCATGGTGATGCCGGAGAGCACTACCAGACCCATCATGTCCGGCCACGTGAGCCCTGGGTTGGTGGCCACCGTGACGGCGGCGAAGGCGTTGACACCCAGGCCTGCGGCCAGCGCGAACGGGTACTTGGACCAGGCGCCCATCAGGATGGTCAGAATGCCGGCCACCAGGGCGGTGGCCGCCGCAACCCGGGCGTGGCCTAGTTCGGCGCCGGTGGAATCGGCGCCGCTGAGGATGAGCGGGTTCAGGACCACGATGTAGCTCATGGCGAAGAAGGTGGCGAAGCCGCCGCGGATCTCGCGGGAGATATTGGAGCCCCGCTCCGTGATCTTGAAGTACCGGTCCAGTGCCGAGCCCTGTTTGAGCCTGGCCCCTTGTTCGAGCATGACAGTGTCCTCTGCAGGTGGGAGGGGGAAGGTTTCAGCAAGAATCCTACCGCCCGCACTTGCCGTCCAGTTGTGCCGCTGGCCTACGCTTGAAGGGTGACTATGCATGTTGAAGCCAGGTACTTGCCGCCCGCCACTGCCCGCTCCAAGCCGTCCCGCAGCATGTCCGACGCCCTGCCGGCCGTCGTTCCCGCCGTTCGCCGGACGGCGGCCATCCTGCTGGCGCTGCTGCTGGCGGCCTGGGCGGTGCTCCTGCCGGCGGCTCCGGCGTCGGCCCACGACCAGCTCACCGGCCAGAATCCCGCGGTGGACGCCACGGTGGCGCAGATGCCTGAGGAGATCACGCTGACGTTCTCCAATAACCCCGTCGCCCTGGGGTCGCAGATCCAGATCAACGACGGCGGCGGCAACAGCTGGGCGGAAGGCTCAACGGAGATTGTGGATAACACCGCCTCGCAGGCAGTCCGGGCCGATGCGCCTGCCGGTACGTACACCGTGGCCTGGCGGGTGGTCTCCTCCGACGGCCACCCCATCGAAGGAACGTTCAATTTCACGGTCTCCGAGGGATCCGCAGGCGCGGGCGCCGGGACCGCGGCTCCGATCGAGACCGGCACGCCGGAGTCAGCGCCCGACAGCACCTCGGTGCAGCAGGACATTCCCTGGAGTGTCATCGGCATGATTGCAGTACTGGTGGTGCTCGGCGTCATCATCGCCGTCATGGCCAAGCGCCGGCTGGGGCGGCCCGGCCAGTAGCGGCTCCGCCACAGGCAGGCCCGGCCTCCGTCCTCTGGCTATGGAGGGCCTGAACGGTAAGCTAGAAGCACTGGGCGTAGATGCCAATTGTCGCAACTCCAAGGAGGCAGGGACCATGAGTGAAGCTGCAGCTGGACGTGGAATGGGCAGTGTTCGACGCGGAATAGTGGCCGGTGTTGACGGTTCGGATCAGAGTCTGTGCGCCTTGGTGTGGGCTGCCAGGGAAGCGGAAAAGCGCCGGACCCCCCTGCATATGGTTTCGGCCTACACGGTTCCGGTCTTCGCGGCCTCGAGCATGGACGCGGGCTACGCCACCGTGGATGATGCGGTGATCCGCGAGGGCGCCGAAGCGGTCCTGAAGCAGGCAGCCACCAGGATTTCCAATTACGACATCGAAGTCCACGCCAGCGTGGAAACCGGCGACGCCGCCGGAGTGCTGCTGGAGCTGTCCGAGGAAGCGGAGCTGATGGTCGTCGGCACCCGCGGGCGCGGCGGTTTCGTCGGCCGTCTGCTGGGTTCGGTCTCCAGCGCGCTGCCGGCGCACGCCAAGTGCGCCACCGTCACGGTCCCGCTCAGCGCCGCAGCCCGGCTCGACGATGCCGGCGTGCAGGCCCCGGCCAAGGAGAAGCACGAGATCCCGGTCGAGGTTGAGCACGTCGTCGCGGTCGGCGTCGATGGCTCCGAACAGGCCCGGAAGGCGTCGCTGGTGGCTGCGGAGCAGGCAATGCGCTGGGGCTATCCGCTGCATGTCATTTGTGCGCTGCCGCCGTTCACCGGCTCACTGGCTTGGGTCCCGGCTCCGCTGGATCGGGAGGCCCTGCACGAGGACGTCTATGCGCAGCTGGAGGCCGGCAAGAAATGGCTGCATAGCCACTTCCCCGGGCTCACCATCACCACCGAACTGGTGGACGGCCCGCCGGTGGAGGTACTGATCGAGGCCAGCCGGAAGGTGGAGCTGCTGGTCGTTGGTTCCCGCGGCCGAGGGGGATTCGCCGGCATGCTGCTGGGTTCCACCAGCCAGGGCGTACTTCACCATGCCAAGGGCCCGGTCATGGTGGTGCCGGACGAGGACGATCCGCGGCTGGCGGACCGCGCCGACTTCGGGCCGATGATGGCCTGACGCGCCGGGTCCCCGCCTCAGAAGAGCAGTACCAGGCGGCCGCGGACTCCACCGGCTTCGAGCCGGCGGTGGGCCTCGGGCGCCTTTTCCGCCGGCAGCGTGTCCGCCACACGGAGCGTGAGCAGACCGTCTTCCACCAGCCGCCGCAGCCGTCCCAGCTTTTCCTGTGAGTGGTACTCGTCGAAGACGCTGATCTTGTGGACGGTGATGCCCCGGCCGGGATCGCCGCTCCAGCTCCGCACCGTTGCGAAACCGCCGCCGTCCCTGACCGCAGCCGCTGCCTTCTCATTCAGGACCGCGGCGTCCGCTACGGCGTCGACGCCGTGGGGGAAGAGCGCGCGGATGCGCTCCGCCACGTCGTCGCCGCGCGACACCACGTGGTCCGGCCCCAGGCTCCGCACCAGGTCCCGGTCCTGCGGTCCGGCGTCGGCGACGACGGTCAAGCCGGCCTGCTTGGCCAGCTGCACCAGATAATTTCCGAGCGTTCCGGCCGCGCCGGTCACGGCGAGGGTCCGGCCGGGTTTCAGGTCCAGCTTTTCCAGGATCTGCCAGGCTGTGAGCCCGTTCATGGGCAGGGTTGCGGCTGCGGCAAAGTCGGCGCCCGCCGGCACGCGGGCCATGGAATCGGCCGGCCCCACCAGGTATTCGGCATAGGCGCCGCGGTGCTCACCGAACGGCAGGGCGATGGCCATGACCCGGTCGCCGACCTGCCAGGGGCTGTTGCCGCCGACCTCGTCGACAATACCGGCCGCGTCCATCCCGGGAACGTAGGGCGGCTGCTGGCCGCCGGTGCCGCGGGCGCCGGACCGCACCACGGTGTCCGTCGGATTCACAGCGGCAGCCTTGACCCGGATGCGGACCTCGCCGGGACCCGCATGCGGCTCGGGCGCCTCCAGCACGGTGAGGACCTCCGGCCCTCCGAATTCCTTGATTCCAATGATCTTCATGCCGGGGTTGACCTCTCAGGCTGGACGCGTAGGGGAAGCTTAGGCGTGGTGCCGGCTTTCGTGCACCGCGTGCTCCGCCGGTTCCAGCTGGAATGTGCAGTGCGCGGTGTCGAAGTGGTTGCCCAAGCAGTGGCTGAGCCGGTCCAGTACCCGGTCCATGCCTTCGGCGGACAGCGTATCGTTGTCCACTACGACGTGGGCCGAGAACACCGGCACGCCGGACGTGATGGTCCAGATGTGGATGTCGTGCACGTCGACCACGCCCTCGGCACTCATGATGTGTTCGCGGATCTGCTCCGGATCAACACCCTTGGGCGTCGCCTCCAGCAGGACGTCGATCACCTCCCGCAGCAGGCTCCATGCCCGCGGGACGATCATGATGGCGATCAGCACCGAAGCGATGGTGTCCGCCTGGTTGAAGCCGGTCAGTGCGATGACGACGGCGGCGGCGATCACCGCGAGGGATCCCAGCAGATCGCCCAGCACCTCAAGGTAGGCGCCGCGGACGTTCAGGCTGTCCCGGTGCCCGCCGTGCAGGATCAGCAGCGACAGCAGGTTGGCCGCGGCACCAATGGCGGCGGTGACCAGCATGGTGTCGGTCTGGATCTGGGGCGTCTCGCCGAGCCGGCGGATGGCCTCGATGAAGATGGTCACCGCGATGACCATCAGCAGGACCGCATTGGCCAGGGCGGCCAGGATTTCCGCGCGCTGGTAGCCGTAGGTGCGCCGGGCCGTCGCCGGGCGGGCAGCGATCCAGGCTGCCAGCAGCGCCAGGGAGACGCCCGCTGCGTCGGAGAGCATGTGGCCGGCGTCCGCCAGCAGGGCGAGGGAACCGGACAGGACGGCGCCGATCACCTGGACGACGACGACGGCCAGCGTGATGGCAACGACCAGAAGGAGGCGGCGGCGGTGCTTCGCCGTCGCTGTCATCGGCTGCTGGATGCCGTGGCTGTGTCCGTGCCCCATGAATCAACAGTAGCGGGTTCAGCCCCAGCCCAGCTCGTGCAGCCGCTCGTCGTCGATCCCGAAGTGGTGGGCTACCTCGTGGATCACCGTGATCAGCACTTCCTCGATGACTTCCTCGCGGGTTTCACACATCCGCAGGATCGGCTGGCGGAAGATCAGGATCCGGTCCGGCAGCGATCCCGCCGCCCACCAGGAGTCCCGTTCCGTCAGCGGGGTACCCTCATAGAGCCCCAGCAGCTCGGTGTCCGGGTCCTCGTCCGGACGGGGCACGTACTCTTCCTCGATGAAGATTGCGACATTGGACATCGCGCGCGCCAGCGATTCCGGTATGCGGTCGATGGCGTCGTCGACGGCATCCTCGAATTCGGACAGCGGCATGTCTATGGGCACGTACAGAACCTTACCCAGCCACGCCGGGGTACCGCCGTCGTAATCCCGCATCCACCCCCACTGAAGCCTCCTGCTGGTGGGCGCCGGGCCCGATTTTGTTAATTCGCTATTTACCCCCTATAGTTTTAGAGGTCCACAACGGGAACGCTTCCACGGGGAAACTCGCGGCTGTGAACCGGATTGGTCCAAAGGCCCCCATCGTCTAGCGGCCTAGGACACCGCCCTTTCACGGCGGCGGCACGGGTTCGAATCCCGTTGGGGGTACTCATGAGGGGCATCACCTTCGGGTGGTGAATCCCCGGCAGAAATGCTGGTAGGATTGACTCTCGTGAAATGCAAGGCCCTGTAGCGCAGTTGGTTAGCGCGCCGCCCTGTCACGGCGGAGGTCGCGGGTTCAAGTCCCGTCAGGGTCGCTTCGGCGACTTGGAAGATTTTCCGGGTTGTCTTCGGCAAGAAATTGCCGAGGCTCTGTAGCTCAGTTGGTAGAGCGTTCGACTGAAAATCGAAAGGTCACCGGATCGACGCCGGTCGGAGCCACCACAGGTGGATGAGCACCGCAATCATGGCCAGGACCCCAGGGTTCTGGCTTTTGTTGTTTAACCCGCCATTCGGGACCGCCTTGATGCTGCAGCGTCCGATGTGCGTTTCATCAAGGTCCGGAACCTGGACCGCCGGCCGGCCGTTCTGCCTTAGAGGGGAGGCCTGGATTCATTTGACCTGCACGAAGTACATGCCGCGCCGCGGCCGGGGCGCGGTCCTTGCCTTGCTCGCCGGCTCCCTGCTGGTCAGCGGTGCCGGCTGCTCCGCGCCTGCCGGACCCGCCGGTACAACGGACCGTACCTCGGGTGCCTTGGTGCAGCCGCCGACGTCCCGGCAGCTTCCGTCCTCGCCCCAGCAGGCGCAGACCGTCGCCCCGTCCGGCCGGCCCGCCCCTGGGGCACCCGGCCAGCCCGGTGTGCAGGACCCCGCCTGCGCGGACGCTGCCGCGAGCCTGGCCTTCATCGGCATTGCTCCCTTCCGGCTCCTGGACGGCGCCGAAGCCGGCCAGTTGGATGAATTCGCCGAAGAGGCCCGCGAACTGCGGGACAAGGTTCCGGCGGACCTGAAGGCGGATGCCAGCCGACTGGAGGCGGTCCTGGCGTACGACGGCGGCGGGACCGGAACGCTGCAGGGAACCTTTGATCGTCCCGGCTTCAACCAGGCCGTCAACTCCATCCAGGGATGGATCGACCGCACCTGCGGCTACTAGCACCTCCCTGCCGGCGCCTGCTGTGCTGTCCACCTGCTGCGCTGTCCACCTGGTGCGCTGTCCACCTGGTGCGCTGAGGACCGGATGCAATGTCGGCGGCACGGACTAGGCTTGGGCACAAGAGAAAGGTGTACATGTTGGACGAAACGCAGAACCTCGAACCCGCGGGAGGCTCGCCGCTGCCGCCGTCCGGAGAGCGTGCGCTGCCGGCGGGCGTGCCGCCTGCCCGCGATCCCCAGGTCCCCGCCGCGCCGCGGGTGACCGGCCGCAACGTCATTTCCGAACCCGCCGTCGCCAAAGTGGTGGCGGTGGCGGCGCGCGCCGTTCCGGGCGTCTACGCCCTCGGCTCCGGTGGCGGACGCGCGCTCGGCGCGCTGCGGGATGTCGTCGGCGCCGGTGATCTCACCCAGGGCGTCCACGTCGAAGTGGGGGAGAGCCAGGTCGCCGTCGACATCAACCTGGTGGCGATCTACGGGGACCCGCTCCCGCAGATCGCCAACCGCGTGCGCGCGGCCGTGTACGCCGCAGTGGAGAAGCTGGTGGCAATGAATGTCATCGAGGTAAACGTGGAGATCAACGATGTGCATGTGCCGGGGCTGCAGGAAGCCAAAGGCGGCGAGAAGCCGGCACCCCCGTCCGCAGTCCAGCCGTAGGCCGCAGGGAAGATCACTGCAAGGAAGTAGGGAACACCGTGAATCCTACCGTCGTCGGTATCGCCGTTGGAGCAGTCCTGGCGTTCAGCGCCCTGCTGTTCAATTTCTGGGGATTCCTGCTGGTGGCGCTGTTCATGGCCATCGGAGCCCTGGCCGGCCGGGCGGCCGAGGGCAAACTGGACTGGCGCGGCGTGCGCGATGCCCTGACCGGCCGCCGCTCCTCGTCATGACAGGGGCAACCGGAGTTTCCGGACCAGCCGGAACCGTGCCCCTGACGGCCGCGGACTCCGGCGAAGACCAGCCGTACGTGGGGCACAACCGGATCAGCAGCCAGGCGCTGACCAGCGTGGCCCAGGCCGTTGCCGGCGAAGTGCTGCGGGTGCCCGCCCACCAGGTCCGGGTGACGTGGACGGATGACCAGGGTTATCTGGCGCTGGCCCTGGCCATGCCCATCGGTATTCCGCCGCTGGCGAAGGTGGCCCGGGACCCGTCCCTGGTCCAGGGCTTTGGCGGGACCATCCGGGCACGCGGCCACGCGGCCAAACCGATCATCCTTGAGCGCGTGTCCCGGCTGAGCGGATCCCGGCTCAGCCGCGTTGACATCCGCTTCACCGGGGTCTTCACAGTGGAAGGAGGGCGCGTGCGATGACGGGCGGCGAACTGAACCGCAGGATCGTCCGCCGGGAAATGACCTCGTCCCGGGCGATCGCGTCGGTGATCGCAGCGGTACTGGTTTCGCTGGCCTGCCTCTATGCGATGCTGGAAACCGCGCTCAAGGCGCTGGGCGAGGACGAATGGCTGCTGGCCCCGGAAACCGCCGGCGCCTGGATCCGGGACCTGCCCTCGGGCATCCAGCCGCTGCTGCTCGGTGCGGCCGGTGCCGTGCTGTTCATCGTCGGGTTGCTGTTCTTCCTGCAGGGCATCCTGCCGGGGCGCCGGGCCCGGCACGTGATCCCGAACCCGCGGGCCGCCGTCGTAGTCGATGCGGAGATGGTGGCGTCCTCGCTGGCGCGCCGCGCGCGGATGATCGCGGGAGTGACTCCGGAACAGGTGCTTGTGACCGTCTCGCGCCGGCTGGTGGAGGTGCAGTTGCGCCCCACCTCCGGATTTCCGGTCAGTCCCGAGCGGGTGCAGGCAGCTGTGGAGGATGAGCTGCGGCGGACCTTCGTGGATCCGATGCCCCAGGTGCGCGTCCGCATTGCCGGAAGCGGGGTGATCGGGCAATGAACCAGACCCCCCGGAAACTCAACCACATTCTGCTGGCGCTGTTCGGGGCGCTGCTGATGCTCGCCGGCGCGCTCGCCGTCGTGCTGGCGGCGGTGCCGGCGGCCCGGGGCTGGTGGGGGGAGCTGGCGCGCGCCGTGGAAGCGCGGCTGGACGCGCTGTTCACCGCCACGACCCTGCCGGGGCAGAAGGACAGCTGGCTCTGGATCGTGATCACGCTGCTGCTGATCGCGGTGATCGTGCTGATGGTTGCCTGGGTGGCGGCCCAGGGCAAGGGGCGCACCGGTGACCTGGTGACCGATTACGACGACGATGACGGCGTCCCCGGGGCCATCTCGCTGAGTGCCGGTGTGGCGGAGCATGCGCTCAAGACCGCCCTGCAGGAGCGGCCGGACATTGTGCACGCCGCCGTGGCCACGTACGACTTCCAGGGCAGCCGGGCGCTGAAGATCCGGGTGCTGCCGCGCCAGGGTGTCCCGCCGTACCGCGTGGCGGACGACGTGTCCGTCCTGGTGGAGGCCATGGACCTGGTGGTCGGCTCCGAGTCCCCGGTGCTGATCAGCATCGGGCCGGCGCGGGCACGCCTGGTTCGCCCCGACCGCGTCCGCTAGCTCAGGCGAGGCTTTAGCTGGCGCGGGCCAGTTGGCGGATGGGGATCCAGCGGGAGGCGAGCCGGCGGTAGGCGGCCGCCGCGCCGGTCATAT
The DNA here is from genome assembly GCF_059092905.1 of Arthrobacter sp. B0427-1-12. Classification (NCBI taxonomy): domain Bacteria; kingdom Bacillati; phylum Actinomycetota; class Actinomycetes; order Micrococcales; family Micrococcaceae; genus Arthrobacter; species Arthrobacter sp. B0427-1-12. The sequence goes on from NZ_JBNHIC010000004.1 coordinate 39,135, forward strand.
CCCCCTCGGCCAGGCATTCGATGCCGACCCGGACGTCGGAGGGCGAATCGTCCGGATGGACCGTATCGGCGACCCTGCCATAATCCAGCTCCACGATGGATTCCGGGCTGAAGGTTTCCAGCCATTCGGCCAGTTCGGTCAGTTCGTCCAGCAGGTCCAGTTCCGGGGCGGCAATGGCCAGGCTCGCTACGGCGTACTTGGCCCGTTCGATGCACTGCTGCACCGGAGCGGTGATCCGCACCGTGCGGACCCGGCCCTCCTCCTCGATGACCTCGGTGTGGTCTTCCTCCTGCAGCAGCACGAACCAGCCGAAGGGAACGCCCCAGGTGGCGGAACGGGTGTGCAGCTTGGACAGCGAATCCGCAAAGGCATCCGGGTCGATGCGTTCCTGGTGGGCCGTCTGCGCGGCATCGGGCAGCAGCACATCCAGCAGCGGTCCGCGGATGCTCTGCTGGAGCGATTCGGCGGCCAGCGTGGTCCGGACCACCAGCTGGTTGGGGCAGTAGAAGGGAGTGGTGATGCCACTGGCGGCGGGGTAGTGAATAACGCGGACCAGGTCCTCACCATGGTGCGGGAATGGGTCGGAGACCGGGCGAGTGATGCGCTGCACGGACTCGGTCCGTTCCTGCCGCTCGGTATCCTTGCGGTCCCGGCCGCGCTGAGCCATGATGATCAGCTGCTGCGCCTCGGAGAAGGAATCCAGCGGCTCATAGACACGAAGGTAGGAGACGAACGGGAAGGAGCGGTCTGCCCGTACATGGTTGTTTCCGCCCGGGGCCCTGGCTTCGTCCGTCACGCCACCTCCACGATCACGGGCGCATGGTCCGAAGCGCCCTTGCCCTTGCGTTCCTCCCGGTCAATCAGTGCGCCGGTCACGCGCGCGGCCAGCGCCGGCGATGCCAGGATGAAGTCGATGCGCATGCCCTCCTTTTTGGGGAACCGCAGCTGCGTGTAGTCCCAGTAGGTGTAGACGCCGGGACCGGGCGCATAGGGACGCACGACGTCGGTGTACCCGGCTTCGAGGAACGCCTTGAATGCCGCGCGCTCCGGCGGGCTGACGTGGGTGGCGCCTTCGAAGACCGCCATATCCCACACATCGTGGTCCTCCGGCGCCACGTTCCAGTCGCCCATCAGGGCGATCTGCGCCTGAGGATCCTCCGCAATCCACTTGGCCGCGTGGTTCTTGAGGGTGTCCAGCCACGCCAGCTTGTACGGCATGTGCGGATCCCCGAGCGCGCGTCCGTTGGGCACATAGAGGCTCCACACCCGGATGCCGCCGCAGGTCGCCGCGATGGCGCGGGCCTCCGCGATCTCTGGGTCGCCGAAGACGGGCTGGCCCACAAAGGTGCGTTCGACGTCGTCGAGCCCCACCCGGGACGCAATGGCGACGCCGTTCCACTGGCTCAGCCCGAAGTGGGCCACCTCGTAGCCGCTCTTCTCAAAGAGGTCCCACGGGAACTTCTCATCCGTCGCCTTGGTTTCCTGGATGGCGACGACGTCGACGTCGGAGCGCTGCAGCCAGGCTTCGACACGGTCGGCACGGGCACGGATGGAGTTCACATTCCAGGTAGCAATCTTCACGGTCTCTACGTTACCCAACCCGCACCGGATGCGTGTGCCGGAGGGGTGCCCCCGTGGGCGGGCAGCATCCCCCGCCGCAACTACGGCTGCTGGCGCCACCAGTCGTCGGCGATGGTCACCGGGGTGGTCCGCTTGTGCCGGGTCTGCAGGTACTTCTGCTCGATCCGCTCGGCGACCGCGACCGGAACCTCGCGGCCCTCAAGGTAGTCGTCGATCTGGTCATAGGTCAGGCCGAGTTCGTCCTCGTCGGTACGGCCGGGCCGGTCGTCCAGCAGGTCCGCGGTGGGAACCTTGGCGTGGAGCCGGTCCTCGGCGCCGAGCTCCTGCAGCAGCTGGCGGTTCTGCCGCTTGTTCAGCCCGTAAAGCGGCAGCACGTCCACGCCGCCGTCGCCGTACTTGGTGAAGAATCCGGTGACCGATTCGGCGCCGTGGTCCGTGCCGATCACCAGGTAGCCGTGCTGGCCGGCCAGCGCGTACTGGGCGATCATGCGGGAACGGGCCTTGATGTTGCCCTTCGTGAAATCGGAGACGTCCTCGCCGGTGGCCCGGGCATATTCGTCTTCGAAGCCGTCCACCGCTGCGGCGATGTTGTAGGTCCACTCGGTCATGGGCTGGATGAAGTCCATGGCGGCCTGCGCGTCCTGCTCGTCGTGCTGGACCTTGTACGGCAGCCGGACGGCGGCGAAGTTGGCCTCGATGCCTTCCTCCACCAGCTCGTTGACGGCTACCTGGGCCAGGGCGCCGGCCAGCGTGGAGTCCAGCCCGCCGCTGATGCCCAGAATGAAGCCCTTGGCGCCGGTGGCTTTGAGATAGTCCTTCAGGAAGGCCACCCGCTTGTTGATTTCCTCCGCCGGGTCAATGCTCGGCCGGACACCCATTTCGGAAATAATCTGAGCCTGGAGTTCGCGCATGGGGCCAGCCTACATCGCCTGAATTACCTGCGGATGACCCGCCGGACCGCGGTTAGGCGGACACCGCCACCGGGGCCGCCGTCGCCACCGGTGCCGGTCCCGTGGAGGAACGGACGGTCAGATGCGTGCCCAGTACCGCTTCCATCCGCTGCTGCGCGGCATAGCTGGGATTGATCTGGCCCAGCAGCAGGGTGGTGGCCACGCGCCCCGCCTGCTCCACCGGGGCCGTCACCGTGGTCAGCGGCGGATGGCAGAAGTCGGCACCGAAGATGTCATCGCAGCCCACCACGCTTATCTGTCCCGGAACGCTGATGCCGCGCTCGGCGAAACGCTGCAGCATGCCGATGGCGATGAGATCGTTGAACACGATGCAGGCGGTGGCCTGGCTGTACAGCGCCGCGTCGGCCGCGGCGGCACCGGAACGGGTGTTCGGGGCGAAGGAGCCGACCTCCAGCAGTGTGACGCCGTGCGATTCGGCCGCGGCACGCAGGGCGTCCAGGCGCAGCCGGTTCGGCCAGGACGTCGCGGGCCCGGCGACGTACGCGATGCTCCGGTGGCCCAGCGAGACCAGGTGGTTCAGTGCCTGGGCGGTGGCGGTGGGAGTGTCGATCACGACCGAGGCGACGCCGTCGACGCAGCGGTTGATGGTGACCGCCGGGAACTCCTTGGCGGCCGCGGCCAGCGCCTCATCCGTCAGCCTTGAGGCGCCGAAGATGACGCCGTCCGCAGATTTCCGCAGCTGCCGCAGGGCGGACAGTTCCACTTCCGCGGATTCTTCGGTATCGATCAGCAGCTGGGTATAGCCGGCGGCCTTCAGCTGCAGCTGCGTGCCGCGGATGATGTCGAAATAGAACGGGTTCGTAATATCCGGAACCAGCAGGGCGACGGCACCCGTCCGTCCCGAGCTCAGGGCACGCGCCTGTGAGCTGGGGATGTAGTTCAGCTCCTTGGCGGCTTTCTCGATCTTCTCCCGCGTGCGGAAGTTCACTCGGCCCGGGGTGGACAGAGCGCGGGACACTGTGGAGGCGGCAACGCCGGCCCGGGCTGCTACATCGTGGATGGTGGCAGGTCTGGTTGCGTCGCCGTCAGTCAATCCGCTCATGGCACGTTCCTCTCTGAACGAATGCGCAACATTCCGGCAGGGGAATGCGTAGACGGGTGGTTCCCGAAGGATAACCATATCCGCAACTTTTTGGCAACCGGTTGTCAAAATTCCCGGCCAAGGATAGTCTGCAGAGAGTGCCGCGGGCAGTGACGCATATCACGGCTCCGGCGGCAATCCTGTGATCAACGAGGGGTAGCGAAATGAGCAGTAAGGAAGCCGCCGCCTGGACACTGTCCGGGTTCGGCGACGAAATCGATCCGGATCCGGCTGTCCAGGCCGCGGTGCTGCTGGCGCTGGGCGCCCGGCACATCGAGGTCCGCAGTGCGTGGGGCACCAATGTTGCCGATTTCGACGCCGACACCACCTCCCGCCTCAAGGGAATCCTGGCGGACAAAGGGCTGAAGGTCTCCGCCGTTGCCTCGCCGATCGGCAAGGTGGACATCTCCCTTGACCCTGACCACGAGGTCCAGCGCCTCCGGAAGGTCATCGGCGTGGCCCGGGAGCTGGAGGCCCAGTACATCCGCATCTTCTCCTTCTTCCGCGCCGAGGGGCAGACCCCCGAAGGCATCCGTGACGACGTGCTGACCCGCATGAACCTGCTGGCCAAGGAAGCCGAGAGCGCCGGCGTCGTCCTGGTGCACGAAAACGAAAAGGACATCTACGGGGACATTCCGGAGCGGGTCCTCGACATCATCGAATCCGTCGGCTCGGAATCCCTCAAGGTCGCCTGGGACAACGCCAACTTCGTGCAGGTCGGCGTGAAGCCCTACACCGACGGCTACACTCTGCTGCGTCCGCACCTGGAATACCTGCAGGTCAAGGACGCGATTGCCGCCACCGGCGAGGTAGTGCCCGCCGGACAGGGCGACGGCGAACTGCTGCAGACGCTCACGGCGCTGCGCGACGACGGCTATGCCGGCTTCGCCTCGCTGGAACCCCACCTGGCCAGCGCCCACGAACTCGGCGGATTCTCCGGCCCCGAAGCCTTCGGCCAGGCCGCCCGCGCCTTCGCCGACCTGACCCGAACCATTGGAGTAGAACTGGCATGAACAGCACTTTCATGAACCGCAAGATCCGTTTCGCGCTCGTCGGCGCGGGCATCATCGGCACCCACCATGGCAAGGTCATGAGCGAACTGGCCGCCGACGTCGAACTTGTAGCAGTGGTGGACCATGACCGGGAAAAGGCGGAAAAGCTGACCGCCGAACGGGGCGGCGAGGCCTTCACCTCGCTGACCGAGGCGCTCACGGCCGCAGAATTCGACGCCGTAGCGGTTTGCACGCCCACCGGCGCGCACGGCGAGGTGGCGATCGAGGCCCTGGAGGCCGGCAAGCACGTAGTGATCGAAAAGCCGGCCGAGGTCACGCTCGAGAAGACCGATGCCATCATCGCTGCTGCCAAAAAGGCCGGGACCAAGGTCACCGTCATCTCCCAGCACCGCTTCGACCCATCCACGGAGATCGTCATCGACGCCATCCGCAAGGGGGAGCTGGGCCGGCTGACCTCCGGCATCGCCTCCATCGACTGGTGGCGAGGCCAGAACTATTACGATTCCGGCGCCTGGCGCGGAACCTGGGAACTGGACGGCGGCGGCGCCCTGATGAACCAGGGCGTCCACACCGTGGACCTGCTGGTCGCCGCCATGGGCCGCCCCGTCGAGGTCTTCGCCTACACGGCCACCCTGGCGCACGAACGCATCGAGGTCGAAGACGTCGCGGCCGGCGTCGTGAAGTTCGAATCCGGCGCGCTGGGTATCCTCCACGGTTCGACGGCGGCGTTCCCCGGCCTGAGTGCCCGGCTGCAGGTCCACGGCGACAAGGGCTCAGCCATCATTGACAGTGACCAGCTCACCTACATCCATACGACGCCGGCCGGGGCCGAGAGCGACGAGAAGTTTTTCGGCGCCGCGGGCCGGCCGACCAACCAGGTGGACCGGTACGCCCTGCCGGACGGCTCCATGCCCTCGGCCGGCAGCAACCCCGGCCAGCTCTCCGACGCGCACCGCTACCAGTATGAGAACTTCCTGGCCGCACTGCGGGGCGAGGAGGAGATCCGGGTGGGCCTGGCGGAGAACCGCCAGTCGATCAGCGTCATCCTGGGCGTCTACGAATCCGCCCGCACCGGCAAGCCGGTGCGCCTAGCCTAGTCCGCCCCCAGCAGTACCAAGAGCAAGGAGAGTCAACGATGACAGAGCAGGACCGGATGCGCAGCCCGCGCATTGCCGCCAACCCCATTCCGTACTGGGCCCGTGACGGAAAGGTGGATAAATCCCGGGCAGTTTTCGAGGCGGCCTTCCGGGATTTCCAGGACATCGGTTTCACCGCGGTCAAGGCGGATATTCCGGAAGGGATGAGCGCGGCGGAGTATGCGGACTGGATCGGCGGCTACGGCCTGGCACCGTCGCTGAGCCTGTTCAATTCCGCTTTCGACGAAACCGTGGACATGCGCGCCGAGGTGGAGAAGGCCAAGGCCTTCGCCGCGGGCCAGCTCGAGCTGGGGCTGGATCGCACCATGGTCTCCTCGGTCTTTGTGCCGGCCCGCATGCAGCAGCCGGCCGTAGGCGCCGATTTCCGCGAAGAGCGGCTGAAGCTGGCCATCGACAATGTGGGCGCCATCTGCGAGGTGTTCCAGGCGGAGGGGCTGCGGCCGCTGCACCACTCGCATATCGGCGGAGTGTTCGAGACGGAGGAGGAGATCACCCGGCTGCTGGATACGCTCGGCGCGGATGTGATCGGCGTCGGCCCGGACACCGGGCATCTGCGCTGGGCCGGGATCGACCCGGCGGCCTTCATCAGCAAGTACGCCGACCGGATCGGCGGCATCCACATCAAGGACTGCTTCGCGGACTACCTTGAGCCCGCCTCCCGGGAGGGCCTGAGCTACTTCGACGTCAGCGCCACCAAGCGGCTGTGGGCTGAACCCGGCTACGGCGTTGTCGATTTCGACGCGGTCATGACGGCGCTGCCGGAGGACTACGACGGCGACTACATGATCGAGGTCGACCAGCCGAGCGTTGACTCGCTGCACGAATCCCACCGGCTGTCCTTCGAATGGGCCACCGACTTCCTGGGCCGGGACGCGTCATGACCCGCGCGGCCGTCATCGGCTGCGGCGACGTCTCAACGGTGCATTTCGAAGCCCTGGCCCGGATGCCCAACGTTGAGCTGGCCGCGGTCGCGGACACCCATCCGGGCCGGCTGGCCGCCGCGGAAGCCGCCCACGGCGTCGCCGGGTACGGCGATTACCGGACCCTGCTGGATCAGGTGCGTCCCGACGTCGTCCATCTCTGCACGCCGCATGACCAACATGCCGCGCTCGCCGCCGACTGCCTGGAACGCGGCATCAACGTGATCCTCGAGAAACCCCTGGCCCACACCCTCGCGGAGGGAGAGCGACTGGCGGAGGCCGCCGAACGCAGCCGGGCCCGCATCGGCGTCTGCTTCCAGAACCGCTACAACGACCCGGTCCAGGCCATGCACCGGCTGCTGGCCTCCGGTGAACTGGGCGCGGTCCATGGTGCCTCCGCAACGGTGCTCTGGCACCGCTCCGCCGACTATTACCGCGACCGCCCCTGGCGCGGGCGGTGGGAAACGGGCGGCGGCGGGTTGCTGATGAACCAGGCCATCCACACCGTGGACTTGCTCCTGTGGCTCCTCGGCGACGTCGTCGAGGTCAGCGGGAGCGCTGCGACGCGCCTGCTGGGCGATGTCATCGAGGTGGAGGACACCGCGGACATGGTGCTGCAGCATGCCGGCGGCGCCCGCAGCGTCCTCTTTGCAACGCTGGCCAACGTGGTCAATTCACCGGTGACCATCGACGTCACCACCGAACGTGCGACGCTGAGCCTGCGCAAAGGCCTCACCGTGACGTACGAGGACGGCCGGATCGAACAGGTGCCTGAGCGTACCGCGGCGACCGGGGGACGAGGCTACTGGGGCGTCTCCCACGAACTGCTGATCCAGGACTTCTACGCCCTGCTGCAGGACCCGGAGCCGTTCTGGATCAGCCCGCGCGAGGCCCTGAAGTCGCTGCGCATCGTCCAGGATGTCTACGCCCAGAGCTATGGGGATCGGCAGCGGCTCCCGCAGCCGGCGGCTCTGTAGCCGGCCTTCCGCCGGCTGAATCACCTCCACCGCATCGCGGCGCCTCGGGGTCCGGGGCGCCGCTTCGGCGTGCCTGGAGGTGCTGCCCGGCAATGGATTGCCAAGCCGGAGCTGACAATGAAGTTAGGTTCGGCCCGCAGGGTTCCCCATGAAAGCAGTGGAATCCGTTGAAGTTGTCCTGCCCCGGGACGCGGTGGACCGGTTGCCGCGCGAATTCAGCGGCGGGCAGCGCCAGCGCGAGGCCATCGCCCGGGCCCTGGCGCTGGACCCGAAGCTGATCGTCTGCGACGAACCGGTCAGCGCGCTGGACCTGTCCACGCAGGCCATGATCCTGGGCCTGCTGCTGGCGATCCAGCGCCCGCTCATGGCCTCCCCGGTCACGGATCCGGACCGCCAGGCCGAGCGCCGGACCGAACGCCGCTGGCTGGCCGCGGCCCAGCGGGAGGAGGGCCAAAGCGAGGAAGCGCAGTCGGCGGCGGCCTGAGGCCCGTGCTGCACTAAGCTGGCAAGTGACGGCGCAGCATTGCCGCCGTCGTTGGTTATCACGTAACGCATAGAGGACCAATGTGACCGCCCCTGCCCAGACACCGCCGTCCGAGCCGGACGAGTCCGGCTCCGCCCGAAAGTCCCGGGCCGCGCTGGAGCAGGCGCGGACCGCCAAACGGGAGCGGGCCGGGAAATCCTCGGCGACGATCTATGACATCGCCAAACTGGCCGGCGTGAATCCGTCCACGGTCTCCCGGGCGCTCAGCAAACCCGGCCGGATCAGCGCCAAGACGGAAAAGAAGATCCAGGACGCGGCCAGGCAGCTGAACTACCGGGCGAACCCGTTCGCCCGGGCGCTGCCCACCGGCCGGACCAGCACCATCGGGCTGATCGTCGCTGACATCACCAATCCGGTGTTCTTCGACATTGTCCGCGGAGCCGAGGGGGCAGCCGCGGAGCGGGACTACACGCTGCTGCTGGCGGAGTCGGCGGAGTCGGCCGAGACGGAAGTGCTCATCGCGCAGCGCATGCTCGCCTCGGTGGACGGCTTGGTCCTGGCGACCCCGCGCCTGGCGGACGGCCAGATCCAGGAACTGGCGGCCGAAAAACCGGTGACTGTCATCAACCGGATCGTGGCAGATGTGCCCTCCGTCGTGGCGGATCTTGACCGGGGCATCGGTGAGGCCGTCCGGCACCTGGCCCAGCTGGGCCACCGGCAGTTGGTTTTCATTGCCGGTCCCGAGCGCTCGTGGATGTCCCGCAGTCGCTGGGCCAGCATCCAGGAACGCTGTGAATGGAGCAACATCGCCGTCACCCGGATTCCCGGGGAGTCCCCCACGGTCGACGGCGGCCGCCGGGCCGCGGCGCAGGTGCGCGCCAGCGGTGCCACCGCCGTGATCGCCTACAACGACCTGATGGCGATCGGCCTGATGCAGGAGCTGATCGGCGCCGGCTTGGCCGTGCCGGATGACATCAGCATCCTGGGCTTCGACAACATCTTCGGCGCGGACTTCACCACTCCGCCGCTGTCTACCATTCGTTCTCCGCTGCGCGAGGAAGGCCGCAGCGCGGTGCGCCGTATCCTGGACGAACTCGGCGATGTGCCCGGCGGGGACCAGGCCGGGGAGCCGGTGGAGCTGGCTACCGAACTGGTGGTCCGCGGTTCGACAGGGAAGGCTCCGGCCGCGGTGTAGGGGTGTTTTTGGCACTGAGCGGACATATTTTTGCACTATTCGGACCTGAGCGGCCGCTGCTGCCCCACTCCCGCCTGTGACTGGGAACACTTGAAGCAACACGTTTCACCAATCAAGTCCAGGAGAACCCCCCATGTCTGTTGTTACTGATGTCATCGCCGCCGAAAGGAAGACCGCCGTACGTGGACCACGGCATGCGGATCGGATCTTCGGCCGCCGGTGGACGCCGGAGCAGCTGCACGCCCTGGCCGCCAAGGACCAGGAGGTCCAGCGTCATGTGGAGTACGGGGCGGCACGAATCGCCCTGAGCGGCCGTGCCCACGCCGTGAACGCTGACCGCATCCGGTCGATGGTGGTCGAAGCCATGGGAGGAGTGTGCGGAACGTACTGGATGTTCACGGCCTTGCAGATGGCCCAGTCGGCACTGGCCAACCCGCACCTGCTGAACCGTGCCCAGTACGACCTGCTGGTTGCACCTCTGGAAGCCGCCGAAGCGGTGGCGACCCGGGCCGATGGAGCCATCGCGGCGTAGGCCCCGGTCCCGCCCCTGGTTACCGCCCCTCCAGTCCGGAGATCCTGCCGCTGCCCCCCAGGCGGCAGGATCTCCTTCCCCCACCCCGTCCCGGAAACGGGACACAGCCAGTTGTCGGAAAACCGACGGAAGGATCGCCATGTTGAATACTGCATCTTCAGCCCGCATCGATATCACTGCAGCAAACGTGGCTGAAGCTGATTATTTGTTGGACCGGGCCGCCAGGAGCCTGCAGCGGCAGGCCGCCGGCGGCGATCGGCGGGGCATTCTTGCCATCCGCCGTGGAGCCGGCCGATACACGCTCGAACTGAGCGATGCAGTGCCCTATGGGATGACCCGCGAGCTTTTGGCATAGAAATTCGACGGGTCCCCTGCGCTGGCGGGGTAGCCGAAGAGTGGAAATGGAAAGGAGGCTAACCCATTCCTTTCCATTTCCAATTTATGCCCCGCAAGGGGGCCTGCGGCAAGCCCCGGGCCGTACCGCATAATCGCTGAACGCCAGAACCTAGGAAATGGCAGTAGCGAAATGCGTGTTGTTGACGTATGGATCGCGCGGGGACACCGAACCCCTGGTGGGGCTCGCCGCCCAGCTCGTCGCCGTCGCCGCCGAGGACAGTGATGCGCTGGTTGCGACCGGCGTGATGCCGACCGGAGCGTGGCGATGACCGAGCCTGCGGTGGTAATCGTCGGCGGAGGGCCGACAGGGCTCATGCTGGCGGGCGAGCTGGCGTTGGCGCGACCTCGTCACCGCCGACGGTCCGCTGCAGGTCTTCACCCTGCTGCACGGTGCCCGGCCGGTGCTGTTCAACGTCGGCGAGCCCGGGGGCATCGACATCACTCCATGGGCAGATCGGGTTGAGTTGATCGATGCCGAATACGTTGGAACGTGGGAGCTTCCGGCACTCGGGGCGGTCACTGCTCCCGCCGCCGGGTTGATTCGGCCCGGCGGATATGTGGCCTGGGTGGGAGACCTAACCCAGCTGGGCCACGCTGACGCGCTAACCACTTGGTTCGGACCGCCTACCGCGGCGTAGCGCTGCTTGGTTGCCTGGGTGCGGGCGGCAACTTTTGGCAACCGGTTGACAAAGTCAGTGATCGGCACCACGATTGGATGCATGTCAACGTCGATCGCCGCCGACCCGAATCGGCTCCTCCCCGCAGATCCCGGCACCCGTGCCATCGCCAGGAATCTCCTAGGCCTGGTGGAGAACCTGCCCATCATCTCGCCGCATGGCCACGTGGACGCGGCCATGATCGAGAAGGACACCCCCTTCCCGGACCCCGCCACGCTGCTGATCAGCCCGGACCACTATGTGACCCGGCTGATCCATGCCAGCGGCGTGCCGCTGGACCAGCTGCGGGTCGGCGGCAGCACCGCCGTCGAGCCCCGCGAAGTCTGGCGCCGGTTCTGCAAGGCCTGGGCGCTGTTCGACGGTACCGCGTCCGGCTACTGGCTGCGCTCCGAGTTCGTCAACGTCTTCGGCCTCGACGACAGCAAGATCAGCGAAGCCAACGCGGACGCGATCTACGACCAGCTCCAGGCCAAGCTGGACGAGCCCGGCTTCCGCCCGCGCGCGGTGTTCAAGGACTTCAACATCGAGGTGCTGGCCACCACCGACGACCCGCTCGATGACCTCGCGGCGCACGCGGCGCTGGCAGCGGACCCGACCTTCGAGGGCCGGGTGCTGCCGACATTCCGCCCCGACGCCTACATCAAGTTCTACGCCGCCGGCTGGGCGGAGCGCGTGGACCAGTTGATCGCCGCCGCCGGCGACGGCCGGACCGGCTACGAGGGCTACATCCGGGCGCTGGAAAACCGCCGCCAGTACTTCCTCGAGCACGGCGCGGTCTCCTCCGACCACGGCGCCCGCACGGCGCAGACGCTGAAGCTGGACGCCGCCGAGGCGAAGGCCCTGTTCGAGAAGGCGCTCCGCGGCGAGGCCACGGCCCAGGACGCGGACGTCTTTGAAGCGCACATGATGTATGAAATGGCGCGCATGGCCGTGGCGGACGGGCTGGTCATGACCCTGCATCCGGGTGTCTACCGCAACCACCACCCGGAAACATTCGCCCGGTATGGCGCGGACACCGGCCACGACATTCCCTTCGCCACCAACTACACCGAGGCGCTGCAGCCGCTGCTGGCCGACTTCGGCACGGCCGAAGGCTTCCACTTCATCCCGTTCACGATCGATGAGACGGTCTTCTCCCGCGAGATTGCGCCGCTGGCCGGCTTCTACCCGTCGGTCTTCATCGGCGCGCCGTGGTGGTTCCTGGACGCTCCGGACGCCATGCACCGCTTCCGGTCCGCGGTCACCGAGACCGCAGGCTTCTCCCGGTCCTCCGGCTTCATCGACGACACCCGCGCCTTCTGCTCCATCCCGGCCCGCCACGATGCCTCCCGCCGCGTGGAGGCCGGCTTCCTGGCGCGGCTGGTAGCCGAGCACCGGATCACCGAGGAACGTGCCGCCGAAATCATCGTCGACATCGTTGACGCCGCACCGCGGAGGGCCTTCAAGCTGTGACTGCCTCATCTGAACAGAAAACCGCTCCGCGGCCGCTGAACCGCAGCACGTACGACGCCGGGTCCCCGGCTCCGGTGCGGATCGTCCACATTGGCCTGGGCGCCTTCCACCGCGCCCACCAGGCATGGTACACGGACCAGGCCGATGCCGGCCGCGAATGGGGCATCGCCGCGTTCACCGGGCGCAGCCCCAAGGCAGCCGAGGAGCTGAACAGCCAGGACGGCCTGTACACGCTGATCGAGCGCACCGGCGAGGGGGACAACTTCTCGGTGCTGCGCAGCATCGTGGAAGCGTACGACGGCGCCGACCTCGCCTCCCTGAGCCGGCTGGTCGCCGCCCCGGCCACCGCGATCGTCACCATGACCGTGACCGAGGCGGCCTACTACCTCGGGGTCGACGGCCGCCTGGACCTGGCTTCGCCGGTGGTGGCCAAGGACATTGCCCTGCTGCGTGCCGCCTGGGCCGAGGGGATGACGACCGACCCCGGACGGGAAGTTCCCGCCACGGAGTCAGGTGACGGCTCGCTGGCCCCGCTGTCGGAAGCGCAGCCCGGGGACACCGGCCGGGAACGTCCGGCCAGCATGGCCGCCCGCCTGGTGGTCGGCCTCGATGCCCGCCGCCGCGCGCAGGCCGGCCCCATCGCCGTCGTCAGCTGCGACAACCTGGCCGCCAACGGCACCGCCGCCCGTCATGCGGTCCTGGGTACCGCCGCGGAGGTGGACGAGGCGCTGGCCGCCTGGATCGACGCCAATGTGTCCTTCGTGGACACCTCGATCGACCGGATCACGCCCCGCACCACGGAGGCGGACATGGCGGACGTCGCGGAGGCGACCGGCTACGCCGACGTGAGCCCCGTGGTCACCGAACCGTTCCGCAGCTGGGTCCTGTCCGGGGACTTCCCCGCGGGCCGGCCGCGGTGGGAGGACGCCGGGGCGGTCTTCGTGGACGAGATCGAGCACTTCGAGCGGCGGAAGCTGTGGCTCCTGAACGGCGCACACTCCCTGATGGCCTACTCCGGGCAGCTGCGCGGCCACGAGACCGTGGCCCAGGCCCTGGCCGATCCGGCCTGCGCCGGCTGGGTGGAGGACTTCTGGAACGAAGCCGCCGCCCACCTGACGGAACCGGAACTGGATGTGCCGGGCTACCGGAGCGCGCTGCTGGAGCGGTTCGCCAACCCGCGGATCGCGCACTACCTGGCCCAGATCGCCATGGACGGCAGCAGCAAGCTGCGCATGCGCGCCGTGCCGGTCCTCAAGGCGGAGCGGGCGGCCGGGCGGACGGGCGCGGGTGCGGCGCGGATGATCGCGGCCTGGATCGGGTTCCTGGCCGAAGCCGCGCGGAAGGGCGAGCAGATCCGCGACGCCGACACCGCGCGGATCGGCGATGCCCTGGCCCTGCAGGGCCGCGCCCGCACCGCGGCCCTGGTGGGACTGCTGGACGCCGAACTGGCCGCCGAAGCCTCCGTGCTGGAGCTGATCGAAGGCTTCGCCGGTACATTTTCCTGACGCTTCCCGGGTTTCCGGGAGCGTCGATGGAGGCCGGACCGCACCGGTCCGGCCTCTTTCCAGCAATGGATGGCAACCGCTTGCCATGAGCTGCTGGTTGTGACTAAGATGACTCCAACCAAGTTTCAGCCCGGTGTCCGGACTCCTTCCGACCGGGTGCAGCCGCAAGGACGCAGCGAAAGGCGAGCAATGCTGAAGCCCCAGAACAGCCCCACCCGTGAACTGATCAACCTCGACGGCCTGTACGCCTTCAAGGTCGATTTCGATCGGGCCGGCCACCAGGACCAGTGGTTCGCCGGGAAACTGGACACGGACCTGGAAATGGGTGTTCCGGGCAGCTACAACGATGTCTTCGCCGACCAGAAGATCCGCGACCACGTCGGCTACGTCTGGTACCAGCGCGAGGTCCGTGTGCCGCGCGGCTGGACGGGGGAGCGCATCCATCTCCGCCTCGACTCCGCCACCCATGAGGGTATGGTCTACGTCAATGACACGCTGGTGGCCGAGCATGTGGGCGGCTATATGCCCTTCAGCGCGGACATCACCGAGCACGTCACGCCCGGGGAGGCCTTCCGGCTGACCATCGCGGTCAACAATGAACTCACCCAGGCCACCATCCCGCCGGGCACCATCGAGGTGACCGAGGACGGCCGCCGCCAGCAGAAGTACCTGCACGATTTCTACAACTACGCCGGCCTGCACCGCTCCGTCTGGCTGTTCAGCACTCCCGCCGTCACTGTGGACGACATCACCGTCGTCACCGATTTCGACGGCAGCAAGGGCATCGTCAACTACCGCACCGTTCTTGCCGGCGGCAAGGGCAGCGAGACCGTCAAGATCCGCATCAGCGATGCCTCCGGCCGCGAAGTGGCCACCGCGGAAGGTGCCGAGGGCACCGTGGAGATTGCCGACGTCGTGCTTTGGAAGCCGGGGGCTGGCTACCTCTACAACCTCACCGTGGAGGCGTACGACGGCGGGATGCTGGCGGACAGCTACACCCTGCCTTTCGGTGTCCGCACCGTGGAGGTCAGGGGCAAGCAGTTCCTGATCAACGGCGAACCGTTCTACTTCACGGGCTTCGGCATGCACGAGGACCACGTGGCGATCGGCAAGGCCCACAACAACACCATGATGGTCAACGACTTCCAGTTGCTGGAGTGGACCGGGGCCAACTCGTTCCGGACCTCGCACTACCCGTACGCGGAGGAGGTCATGGAATTCGCAGACCGCCACGGCATTGTGGTGATCGACGAAACCGCCGCAGTGGGTCTGCACCTGGGCTTCGGCGCCGTCTTCGGCTCCATGGCCAAGAAGACCTATGAGGCCGGTGCCGTCGATGACAAGACCGCCGCCAACCACCGGCAGGCGATCGAGGAACTGGTGGCCCGGGACAAGAACCACCCGTCGGTGGTGATCTGGAGCATAGCGAACGAGCCGAACGGTTCGGAAGAGGGCGCGCGGGAGTACTTCCAGCCGCTGGCAGAGCTGACCCGCCGGCTGGATCCCACCCGTCCCGTGGGCTACGTGAACGTCATGTTCGACAACCCGGACAAGGAGGTTATCAACGACCTCTTCGACGTGATCATGCTCAACCGCTACTACGGCTGGTACCTGCACAACGGAGACCTGGCCACCGCGGAGCAGGAGCTCGAAAAGGAGCTGCTGAAGTGGGAAGAGAAGTACGGCCAGCCCATGATCATGACGGAGTACGGCTCCGACACGATGCCCGGCATGCATTCCATCTACGAGCAGCCGTGGAGCGAGGAATACCAGGCCGACTTCCTGGACATGTACCACCGCGTCTTTGACCGGGTGGAGGCTATGGTCGGCGAGCATGTCTGGAACTTCGCGGACTTCCAGACCTCTGTCGGCGTACTGCGCGTTGACGGCAACAAGAAGGGAGCGTTCACGCGCGACCGCCGGCCCAAGGCAGCGGCCCATCTGCTGCGCGAGCGCTGGACCAACTTCAGCAAGTAAGCCGGACAAGGCAGTCCGGAACCGGGTAAAGGAGCCCAACATGACAACACCGAGCGCAACCACACCGCGGAAGGGCGAGGCCTTGGCCCCGCTGCCCAAGCGGGCCATCTTCGGCTATGGTGCCGGGGACGCCGCGAACAACCTGGCGTTCACTACGGCCACCATGTTCCTGCTGGTCTACTACACGGATGTCGCCGGTATTTCCGCCGCGGCCGCCGGTACGCTGCTGCTGGTCGTCCGCATCTTCGACGCCTTCGCCGACGTGTTCGCCGGCCGGATGGTGGACCGGACCTACACCAAGAGGTGGGGCAAGTTCCGGCCGTTCATCATGTTCGGTTCCCTGCCGCTGCTGCTGCTGAGCGCGGCCACCTTCCACGTGCCGCAGATCGGCGAATCCGGCATGCTGATCTACGCTTACGTCACGTACGCCGCGCTGGGCCTGGCCTACAGCCTGGTCAACATTCCGTACGGTTCCATGGCCGGTGCCATGACCCAGAACCCGAAGGAACGGGCCAAGCTGGCCAGTGCCCGCACCATGGGTGCGCTGCTGGTCAGCGCGGCGCTGGGCATCTTCGTGGCCCCGCTGCTGGGCGGCGACCGGGACCTGCAGCCGGTCTTTACCGTTGTCACCCTCAGCTTCGTGGTCATCGGCTTCGCGCTCTACATGTTCACCGTCTTCACTGCCAAGGAACGGGTCCACCGCGAGGTGCCCAAGGTCTCCATGCGGCAAAGCCTGGGCACGCTCAAGGGCAACCGTCCGCTGCTGATGCTGTGCGTGAGCTCGCTGCTCTTCCTGACCGGCTACCTCGCCTTGACCACGGTCCAGATCTACTATTTCCGCGACGTGCTGGGCCGGCTGGACCTGTACCCGATGGTGTCCATTGGCCAGATCATCCTGACGTTCGGACTGGCGGCCCTCATGCCCAAGCTGGTGGCTGCCTTCGGAAAGCGATCGATGTACATGGCCGGCGGTGTGGTCGGCATTGCCGGCGGCCTGATCGTCTTCTTGACCCCGCCCACGCTGGTCTGGCTCGGCTTCGCCGGCATCCTGGTCAGCCTGTGCGGCGTTATCATCGTCAACATCCTGGTCTGGGCGCTGGAGGCTGATACCGTCGAATACGGCGAATGGAAGACCGGGGTGCGGTCCGAAGGCATCGTCTACGCGCTGTTCAGCTTCACCCGCAAGACCGGCCAGGCGCTCGGCGGCGCGGTGGCTGCCTACGCCCTGGCCTGGGGCGGGTACAACGCGCAGGCCGAGGTCCAGACGGCACAGGCCATGACCGGGATCCAGGCTGCCGCGGGGCTGCTGCCGGCGGTCCTGACCCTGCTGGCCGTCGTCGTGATGGTCTGGTATCCGCTCACGGATGCCCGTCATGCTGAAATCGTCCACGATATCCAAGCGCGGCGCGCCGAGCGCTCCTAGCCTTTTCCTCCCGTAGTTTCCCCCCCGGATGTTGAAAGGAACACCGTGAAAATCATTGCAGCTGACGTCATCGTCACCAGCCCGACCCGGAACTTCGTGACCCTGAAGATCACCACAGACGAGGGCATCACCGGCCTCGGTGACGCCACGCTCAACGGGCGTGAACTCGCCGTGGCGGCCTACCTCAAGGAGCACGTTGCCCAGCTGCTGATCGGTAAGGACCCGCACCGGATCGAGGACACCTGGCAGTTCCTGTACCGCAGCTCCTACTGGCGCCGCGGCCCCGTCACCATGGCGGCCATCGCCGCCGTCGACATGGCGCTGTGGGACATCAAGGGCAAGGTCGCCGGCCTGCCGGTGTACCAACTGCTGGGCGGCGCCTCCCGCAACGGACTGCGTGCCTACGGCCACGCCTCCGGCACGGACATCCCCTCGCTGTTCGATTCCATCCGCCAGCACCTGGAGGAGGGCTACAAGTCCATCCGCGTGCAGACCGCTGTGCCGGGTATCAAGGCCGTCTACGGCGTGGCCGCCCAGGCCCAGGCCTCGGGCGAGCGCTACGACTACGAGCCGGCCGGCCGCGGCGCCTTCCCCACTGAGGAGGACTGGGACACCCGGGCCTACCTGCGCCATCTGCCGACCGTATTCGAGGCCGTGCGCAACGAGTTCGGTCCGGACCTGCCGCTGCTGCATGACGGCCACCACCGGATGACCCCGATCCAGGCCGCCAAGCTGGGCAAGGCACTGGAACCGTACGATCTGTTCTGGCTGGAGGACTGCACCCCGGCGGAGAACCAGGAGGCGCTGCGCCTGGTCCGCCAGCACACCACCACGCCGCTGGCCATTGGCGAGATCTTCAACACCGTCTGGGACTTCCAGACCTTGATCAAGGAACAGTTGATCGACTACGTGCGCGCAGCCTCCACGCACTTCGGCGGCATTTCCCCGCTGAAGAAGGTCATGGACTTCGCCGCTCAGTACCAGGTGAAGTCCGGCTTCCACGGCCCCACCGACATCTCCCCGGTGGGCTTCGCCGCTCAGCTGCACGTGGGCCTGGCCATCCACAACTACGGCATCCAGGAGTATATGCAGCACTCGGACAAGACGAACACGGTGTTCGAGCAGTCCCTGGTCTTCAACGACGGCTACCTGCACCCGGGCGACAAGCCGGGCCTGGGCGTAGAGCTGAACGAGGAAGCCGCTGCGTCCTTCCCCTACCAGCAGGCCTACCTGCCCTACAACCGCCTGATCGACGGCACTGTGCACGACTGGTGATCTGACCTTTTGCGGCGCTGCCGGTCTTTCCATGAAAAGACCGGCAGCGCTTTCGTCGTTTAACCCCGCGTCCCGCTCTTGAAATCAGAGCGGTACTGCGCCTATAGACTTGGGATCATGACCTCTGCACTGAATTCCGCGGTCGATATTGCCGCCGCCCGTGCCCGCTTGCTGGAACTGATCAAGGAGCTCGCTGTGGTGCGCGGAAAGGTCACGCTGTCCAGCGGGGCCGAGGCAGACTACTACATCGACCTGCGGCGCATCACGCTGCACCACGAGGCCTCCCGGCTGGTGGGCCAGGTCATGCTGGCACTGCTGGATGAGGCCGGGATCGAATTCGAGACCGCCGGCGGCCTGACCATGGGCGCCGATCCGGTGGGTACGGCCGTCATGCATGCGGCGAACAGCGCCGGCCGGCCGATCGACGCCTTCGTGGTCCGCAAGGCGCAGAAGTCCTACGGCATGGGCCGTCAGGTGGAGGGTCCGGACGTTAAGGGGCGTTCCGTCGTCGTCCTTGAAGATACCTCCACAACGGGAGGTTCCGCCCTGACCGCGGTCGAAGGCGTGCGCAACGCCGGCGGCGAGGTCAAGGCCGTGGCGGTGATCGTGGACCGCAACACCGGGGCCAAGGAGCGGATTGAGAAGGAGGCCAACGTGCCGTACTTCTACGCTTTCAGCAAGGACGAACTGGGCCTGGACTGACGCCGATGGCGGGTGGTGCCTTTGCATAACTCGGACCACGCACGGAAGCTGCGCTACGCCGCCGACCTGCAGCGGATGTCGCGCCGGTCCTTCCTGACCGGATCCGCGCTGACCCTTGGCCTGGCGGGGGACATGTTCGTTACCCGTGGGATCCAGGAGCGGCGCAAGCAGATGGAGATCCTGCAGCTGCCGGACGACTCCGCGCGCCGCCGGTTCCCGGAGGCCGGCTGGCTCCTCTTTCCCGGCTTCAAGACCAGCTGGGAGGAAGCCCTCTGGATCCTCAATACGCTGAAACCTGCCCTGCATCTGCGTGGCCAGATGGCCGCCGTGGGGTATTCCAATGCCGGACTGGACATCGCCGAGATCGTGACCGCGGTGGAAACCTATGTCAGGGACAACAGGATCCGCACGCTGTACCTCTACGGGCACAGCTTCGGCGGGATGGTGGCCGTGGAAACGACGGCGGAGCTGCGCCGGCGGGGCATCAGCGTGGAGTTCATCCTGCTGGACTCCAGCCCGCGCAGCCGGTTCGACGTGCTGGACCGGACGTGGTTCGACCGCGTGGTCTTCCTCTACGAGGCCGGAGCCCGCATTCCCACTCTGGTCCGCGGGGCGTACGAGCTGGGGGAGCGGGTGGCGCACAAGAACGAGCGGACCTGGCCGCAGATCATGGACCAGACGCTGGAGCAGCTGTCCCCGCTGGCGCCGTCGAGCGTGCTGATCCAGTCCGAGTCCTCGTACATTTACCACTTCCAGTCCCATATCTATGCCGACTATCTGGGGGACACGAAGATGGCATTCATCGGCAACCCGGACGACAGGACCGTCAACTATGACACGGCCCGGGAGGGCTGGGAGCGGACGTTCCCGCGGAACATAGTCCCTCCGTACCTGGTCACCGAGGGCGCCCGGCCGGCGCATGCCAGTCCGCAGTGGAACGGGCGCATCTACCGGGAAGTCATCTCCGAGCTGCTGGACACGCACTTTCCGATGCCGTCCGACGGCGTCCGGAAGGTCGCGCAGTAGAACCGCCTGAGCTGCCGGAGCAGGTCAGAGGTGCTCCAGCAGGTCCGCAACGGATTTGATGACCTGGTTGGGCCGGAACGGGAAGGCCGCGATGTCCTCCATGGTGGTAATTCCGCTGAGCACCAGCACGGTGTGCAGGCCCGCTTCCATGCCGGCAATGATGTCTGTGTCCATGCGGTCGCCGATCATGGCCGTGGTCTCCGAGTGCGCGTCGATCTGGTTCATCGCGGACCGGAACATCATGGGATTGGGTTTGCCCACGATGTACGGATCGCGGTTGGTGGCTTTGGTGATCAGCGCGGCGATGGCACCGGTGGCCGGCAGCGGACCTTCCTGGGACGGGCCGGTGGCGTCCGGATTGGTGGCGATAAAGCGGGCGCCCTCGAGGATCAGCCGGATCGCCTTGGTGATCGCCTCGAAGGAGTAGGTGCGGGTCTCGCCGAGGACTACATAGTCCGGCTCCTGGTCGGTGAGGATGAAGCCCGCCTCATGCAGCGCCGTCGTCAGCCCCGCCTCGCCGATCACGAACGCCCGGCCGCCGGGCATTTGGTCCTTGAGGAATTCGGCGGTGGCCAAGGCTGAGGTCCAGATGTTCTCCTCCGGAATCTCCAGTCCGGAGGACCGCAGGCGGGCCGCGAGGTCGCGCGGGGTGTAGCTGGAGTTGTTGGTCAGCACCAGGAAACGCCGGGAGGTGTCCACCCACCGGCGGATCAGTTCAGGGGCGCCGGGGATCGGATGGTTTTCGTGGACCAGCACACCGTCCATGTCCGTAAGCCAGCACTCGATGTGTTCGCTTTCACGCATGCCGAACCTCTTTCTGCCGGTGGGGCTGCCCGCTGACAGTCTGCCATCTTTGCGGCGCAGGTAGGGTTGGACAGTGAGCAGCAACGCACCATCCCCGGACAGCACTAACGACGGCGGCGCCCAGCTGGGGGTGGGCCCATGGGAGGGCCCGCAGCCGGAGGGCGACCACTGGGATCCGGAGCTGCTGGCGGCCGGCGACACGCGCAATGTGGTGGATCAGTACCGCTACTGGAAGCATGAGGCGATCGTCGCGGACCTGGACCGGCGCCGGCACAGTTTCCATGTGGCGATCGAAAACTGGCAGCACGACCTGAACATCGGCTCGGTGGTGCGCACCGCCAATGCGTTCATGGCCAAGGAAGTGCACATCATCGGACGACGCCGGTGGAACCGCCGGGGCGCGATGGTCACCGACAAATACCAGCACGTGCGGCACCACCCGACGGTGGAGGAGTTCATCGGCTGGGCACACGGCGAGGGCCTGCGGATCATCGGGATCGACAACTTCCCGGACTCGGTGCCCCTGGAAACCTACGACCTGCCGGAAAACTGCGTGCTGGTCTTCGGCCAGGAGGGGCCGGGGCTGACACCCGAGGTGCATGCGGCGGCGGATGCGACGCTGTCCATCGCCCAGTTCGGTTCGACCCGCTCCATGAACGCCTCCGCGGCCGGGGCGATCGCCATGCATGCGTGGATCCGCCGGCACGTGTTCGGGCAGCGGGTCAGCCGTCCTTCTCCGGGCGCATGACCCAGCCGTTCATGCTCCTGCAGATGGCGGCCAGTTGGGACACCTGCTCGGCGTTGAGCCGATCGAAGACCAGCCGCCGCACTTCCTCGACATGCCCGGGCGCCGCGGCGGCGATCTTGGCCATGCCAGCCTCGGTGAGCTCGGCGATGACGGCGCGGCGGTCCTCGGGGGACATCCGCCGGGTGACGTAGCCTCCTTCTTCCAGCCTGGCAACGATCCGGGAGAGCCGCGACTGGGACGTGCCGGCCGCGGCCGCGAGGTCGCTCATGCGCAGCCTCCGTTCCTTGCTCTCGGAGAGCATGGCGAGCACCATGTAGCCGGCGTGGGTGAGGTCCTCATCGCGCTGCAGCTGCGAATCCAGCGCGGCGGGTACCTTGAACATGAGCGCGACCATGAACCGCCACGCCTCCTGCTCCTCAGAAGAAAGCCACCGAGGTTCAGTCATAGGGATTTCCTCACCCTTTTGGTTGACACTTCAAATAAGCCGAAATACCTTATTTGCAGATTCAAGCAACCAGTCCTAAGGGCATTCTAGGGGAGGCATCATGACGAACGGAACCCAGGCGCTGTATCCACTGGACCGGCACTACCTGACTGCGGTTCCGCGCAGCCTGGCCCAGTCGCTGTGGCAGCCGGCGGACGGGCCGATGCCGGCCCTCTACCTCGGGCACGGTGCGCCGCCCACGCTGGACGACGAGGTCTGGATGGGCCAGCTGTTCGAGTGGGCCATGTCCATGCCCAAGCCGAAGGGCATTGCGATTGTCTCCGCACACTGGGAGAACGCGCCGACCACGATCTCCAGCACAGGGATCAGCACCGAGCTGGTCTATGACTTCGGCGGATTCGAGCAGCGCTTCTACGAGATGCGCTATGACACCCCGGATGCCTCCGGCCTGGCGCATCAGATCCGCGGCCTCATGCCGGATGATGAACCGCTCTTCGAACATCCCAGCCGCGGACTGGACCACGGAGCCTGGGTGCCGCTGAAGATCATGTACCCGCTGGCCGATGTTCCGGTGCTGCAGGTCAGCATGCCCACGCACCAGCCGGACCGGCTGCTGGACCTGGGCCGCCGCCTGCGCGAACTGCGCAATGAGGGCGTGCTGATCATTGGCTCCGGCTTCATGACCCACGGCCTGCCGTTCCTGACCCGTGAGGTCTTCATGGGGCTCGTGGAGGCGCCTTCATGGTCCCGGGACTTCGACACCTGGGCGGGCGAGGCGCTGGCCCGCGGCGATGTGGATTCCCTGGCCAACTACCGCAGACTGGCTCCGGGACTGCCGTTCGCGCACCCGACCGTAGAACACTACACGCCGCTCTTCGTGACCCTTGGTGCGGCCTTTGAACCGGAGCGGCCGGTCACCACCGCCATCGACGGCTTCGTTTTCGGGCTGTCGAAGCGTTCCTTCCAGGTGGCCTGAGGGCTTAAACGGCTTCGGCCGCCCTTCACCGGATCGAGCCGGGAGGGGCGGCCGAAAGGGCAGCCGGACGGGCGGGAATCAGTTGGCCGGCAGGACGAAGGCTGCGTCGATGGTGATGGTGACCTTGTCGCCCACCAGTACGCCACCGGCCTCGAGGGCGGCGTTCCAGGTGATGCCGAACTGCTTGCGGGAGATCTGGGTGGTCGCGGAGAAGCCGGCGCGGGTGGCACCGAACGGGTCCACGGCCATGCCGCCGAATTCGACGTCGAAGGTCACCGGCAGGGTGGTGTCCTTGATGGTGAGGTCGCCGGCGAGCTTGAACTCCTCGGGGCTGCCCTGGGCGCCGGTGGAGGCGAAGGTCATGTTCGGGAACTGCTCGACATTGAAGAAGTCCGCGCCCTTGACGTGGGCGTCGCGGTTGTCGTCATTGGAGTCGAAGGACGCGGTCTTGACGGTCGCGGTGACGGAGGAGCCGTTCAGGGCCTCGCCGACCACCAGGGTGGCATCGGCTTCGGTGAACTGGCCGCGCACCTTGCTGATACCGGCGTGGCGTACGACGAAGCCGATCTCGGTGTGGGCCAGGTCCAGATTCCAGGTTCCGGGGGTGAGGTTGATGCTCATGCGTACAGTCTCCTTGATTGCCGGCCGGGACCGTCCCGGCTGTTCATGTGTATGCATCTAATATGACGGAATTTAGTTGACGTGTCAACCTTCTTCTTATTTCGTCATTTTGCACCCGGCCCCGGGCTGCCCGCTGCCGTGCTTCGGGATTAGGCTGTGTCCATGAGCAATACGGAAGTTGCGCCGCGGGAAGTGCTGTGCGAAACGGGGGAGGTGTGTGCCGGCGTCGAGATGCTTCAGCCGCGCGAGGTTCCGCTTGGCGGTCCGCGTGCCATGGGTGTTCGCCGTACGCTGCCGCAGCGGCAGCGCAGCCTGATCGGTGCCTGGTGCTTCCTTGACCATTACGGGCCGGACCGGGTGGGGGACAGCGGCGGCATGCGCGTGCCCCGCCACCCGCACACCGGGCTGCAGACGGTCAGCTGGCTGTTCACCGGTGAGATCGAGCACCGTGACTCGGCCGGCTACCATGCCACGGTCCGGCCCGGCGAGGTTAACCTGATGACGGCCGGCCGGGGCATCAGCCACTCCGAGTTCTCCACGCCGGACACCACGGTGCTGCACGGCGCGCAGCTGTGGGTGGCCCTGCCGGACAGCGCCCGCCACATGGCGCCCACCTTCGAGCATTACCGTCCCGAACCGGCCGCCGGAGATGGCTGGACCCTGCGGGTCTTCCTTGGTTCGCTGGCCGGCAGCACCTCGCCGGTGACCACCCACACCCCGCTGCTGGGCGCCGAGATCCTGCTCGACGCCGGCGCCGAACTGAGCCTTGCGCTGGATCCGGCCTTCGAGCACGGCGTGCTGCTGGATGCCGGCGACCTGCGCCTGGACGGGCACCCGGTTGAGCAGGACCATCTGGCCTACCTGGCCATGGGGCGGGACTCTCTTATGCTGGCGGCCGGTGCGGCTCCCGTGCGGGTGCTCCTGATCGGCGGGGAGCCGCTGGGCGAGCAGATCGTGATGTGGTGGAACTTCGTGGGCCGCAGCCATGAAGAGGTCGTCAGGTACCGGTCACACTGGCAGGCGGAGATCGGCGCCGAGGACCGGAGTGAACCGTACGACGACGGCACCTCCTTTCCCCGGTTCGGCACCTTCCCGGCCGGCGGGCCCGCCCCGCTGCCGGCCCCCGTGCTGCCCAACACCCGGATGCGCCCCCGCGGCTGAGGCCCCTCGCAGGCGCCCCCGGCCGGCAACCGCTTCACACAACGCCGTCTGCGGAACCGCCCCGGGAAACTTGGCTAGGATGGGGGCAGAAGAGGTTCTCTTCCCATCCACACAATGTGTACAAGGAGTCAGGCATGCCCATCGCAACCCCTGAAATCTACGCCGAGATGATCGACCGCGCCAAGGACGGCGGCTTCGCTTACCCGGCCATCAATGTGACTTCCTCCCAGACGCTCAACGCCGCGCTTCAGGGATTCGCCGACGCCGGTTCCGACGGCATCATCCAGGTGTCCACCGGCGGTGCCGCCTATTTCTCCGGCGCCAGCGTCAAGGACATGGTGGCCGGTTCGCTGGCCTTCGCCGCCTTCGCCCGGGAGGTCGCCAAGAAGTACGACGTCAACGTCGCGCTGCATACCGACCACTGCCCCAAGGACAAGCTGGACGGCTTCGTGCTGCCGCTGCTGGCCGAGTCCGAGGCCGCCGTCAAGCGCGGTCAGGACCCGATCTTCAACTCCCACATGTGGGACGGCTCCGCCGAGACGCTGGAAGAGAACCTGCGCATCGCCCAGGAACTGCTGGCCCGCACCTCCGCCGCCAAGATGATTCTTGAGGTGGAGATCGGCACCGTCGGCGGCGAGGAAGACGGTGTCGAGAACGAGATCAACGAGAAGCTCTACACCACGGTCGATGACGGCATCAAGACCATCGAGGCCCTCGGTGCCGGCGAAAAGGGCCGCTACATCACCGCCCTGACCTTCGGCAACGTCCACGGCGTGTACAAGCCGGGCGGCGTGAAGCTGCGCCCCGAGCTGCTCAACGAAATCCAGACCGAGGTCGGCAAGAAGATCGGCAAGGAGCGTCCGTTCGACCTGGTCTTCCACGGCGGCTCCGGCTCCTCCGCGCAGGAGATCGCCGACGCAGTCTCCTACGGCGTCATCAAGATGAACGTGGACACCGACACCCAGTACGCGTTCACCCGTCCGGTGGCCGGCCACATGTTCGCCAACTACGACGGTGTGCTCAAGGTTGACGGCGAGGTCGGCAACAAGAAGATGTACGACCCGCGCGTCTGGGGTGCCGCGGCGGAGAAGAGCATGGCCGCCCGCGTGGTCGAGGCCTGCGAAAACCTGGGCTCGGCTGGCAAGAAGCTCTAATGTCGGACGAATTCCGCCGGAACCTGCTGGGACCGGAACCAACGTACCTGCCCGAGGAGCCGGAGGTCGCCGAGCGGTTGGCCGCCGGCGACGAGGCGGTTGATCTGGCAGCCAAGCACCCGGCGTCGTCCTTGCTGTGGGCCATCCTGGCGGATGAGGCGTACGCGGAGGGCCGGACCGTCGAGTCCTATGCGTACGCCCGCACCGGCTACCACCGGGGACTGGATGCGCTGCGGCGCTCGGGCTGGCGCGGGGCGGGCCCGATTCCGTTCTCCCACGAGCCCAACCGCGGTTTCCTGCGGGCGCTCTACGCGCTCGGCCGGGCGGCCGGGGCGATCGGCGAAGCCGAAGAGGCGGACCGGATCGCCAAGTTCCTAAAGGAATCCGACCCCGAGGCGCTGGCCCAGTTGGAGGCCTGACCTCCCCGTTGACTCCGCAGTTGCGGTCCTTGTGCATGTTGAAAAGGGCCTCAACTGCGGAGTCATTTAACGGCGGGTTGAGGGTGAGGTGGGGCGGCCCCGGCGCCGCCGGGAAAGCTGACAAATCAGAACAGCCTGCCTAGAATTGTAAACAATTGACAACATTCAGCGGCAGGAACGGAATCCGGACATGGCTCAACAGCGCTTCATCGAACCGTTGATCCAGGAATCGACGCCCTCCATCATTGCCCGGAAGCTTCGCCACGCCATCGCCTATGGGGAGCTCGCGCCCGGCGCCCAGCTGGGCGAGGCCGAGCTCGCCCGGGAACTCGGCGTGAGCCGCGGCCCCCTGCGTGAGGCCATGCAGCGGCTGACGCAGGAGGGGCTGCTGGTGAGCATCCGCAACCGCGGCCTGTTCGTGATCGAAATGACGGATGAGGACATCCGGGACATGTACATCGCCCGCACCGCCGTCGAATGTGCCGCCGGCAGTCTGCTGGCCCAGGCGGATCATCAGAGCGCAGGGGAGGAGCTGCGGGAACAGGTACGCCGGATGGAGAAGGCAGCCAGGGCGGACGACCGCACGGAGCTGAGCGAGGCGGACATGGTCTTCCATGAGGTGCTTGTGGCGCGGGCGCAAAGCCCCCGGCTCTCCCGCATGCACAACACCTTGCTGACGGAGACCCGCATGTGCCTGCGCGCGCTGCAGGACAGGTACCGCAGCGCGGACGAACGGGTCCTCGAGCACCAGGCGATCGCCGATGCCGTGTACAAGGGCGACGGCCCTCTGGTGGAGAAGCTGTTGATCGCCCACAAGGACGACGCGCTGGAGCGGCTGACCGCCAAGCAGCAGATCGCCTAGGCCCTGGCGGCTTCGGCTTCCTTCTCCGCCTTGATGGCCGCGTTCTCTGCCGCGTCGGTGCCGGGAATGTGGTTGCCGCGCAGCGAGCAGCGTGCGGTTTCGCGCATGCATAGGATCGCCACCAGGCCGATGGCACCGGCCGCAGCGAGGTACCAGCCGGGCACCAGCGTAGAGCCGGTGGACTCAATCAGCGCGGCGTTGACGGCCGCCGCCGTTCCGCCGAAGATCGCCGTCGAAATGTTGTACCCGATCGCAAAGCCGGAGTAGCGCACCTTGGTGGGGAACAGCGCCGGCAGCGTCGAGGAGACAGAGCCGATCAGGATCACCAGGAACAGGCCCAGGATGGCGAGGCCGATGATCTGCAGGGCCAGGCTATTGGTGTTGATCAGCAGGAAGGCCGGTACGGAGAGCACCATGTAGCCCACGGCGGCTGTGATCAGCAGCGGCTTGCGGCCGATCCGGTCAGACAGGGCGCCCAGCGGGTTGATGACGCACATCATGGCCAGCATGATCCCCACCAGCATCAGGTTGCCCTGCGCGGTGCTGAGGCCCAGATTGGCGCTGAGGTACGTGGGCATGTAGGTCAATATCAGGTAGTAGGCCACGTTCAGCAGGACCACGAAACCCATCAGGACCACGATCTGGCGCCAGTACATGCGGAACAGGTCGCGGAAGGGCCGCTTGCTGGTTTCATGGTGCTGCTCGGCTTCGGTGAAGACCGGGGGTTCCTGCAGCCGGACCCGCAGCCACAGGGCGGTCAGGCCCAGGGGCAGGGTCAGCAGGAAGGGCAGCCGCCACCAGCCGGCGAGCATGCCGTCGTCGCCGACCAGCAGGATCAGGACGGTGCACAGCAGCGCGCCCGCGCTGGTGCCGGCCAGGGTGCCGAATTCCAGGAAGGCGCCGAAGAAACCGCGGCGCCGGTCCGGCGCGTATTCAGCCATGAAGACGGCTGCACCGCCGTATTCGCCGCCGGTGGAGAAGCCCTGGACCAGCCGGCACAGCAATAGCAGGATCGGCGCGAGGATGCCCACGGACTCGAAGGTCGGCAGGACGCCGATGGCCGCCGTCGCCAGTGTCATGATGGTAATCGTCAGCACCAGCACCTTCTGCCGGCCGATCCGGTCTCCCAGCGGGCCGAGCACGATGCCGCCGAGCGGACGGATGATGAAGGACAGGGCCAGCGTGGCAAAGGTGAGCACGATGCCCAGCCCCGCGTCGCCCGACTCGCTTCCGAAGAACACCTGGGCCATGTAGACCGCAAGGTAGCCGTAAACCGCGTAGTCGAACCACTCGACGGCGTTGCCCAGCGCCGAGCCCGCGATGGCCTGGTGGAGCGTCTTCTTCTCGTGCCGGTCCATCTGCGCGACGTCGGTTTGGCCGGGCAGATGCCCCTGCGGTTCCGCGGCTGCAGATCGGCCGGAATGGTCATTGGCAGTCACGGGGACTCCTTTGAGAGCGTTGGTACGTTCCGGTCAGTTCCGTTAGGTTCCGTTCAGTCTTGCCGATCGTGCGTAGGCTTATCAAGGCGAAGGCCCGCGCTGCGGTAACAATTTCGGCAACGCTGACCGACTCGTCCACCTGGTGCGCTTGGTCATTCAGGCCGCCTGGCCCCAGCACAATTGTGGGGATGCCGAAGTCGCGGGCGACGAAACCGCCGTCGCTCGACGCGCTCCAGCCACCCACCGGGCTGGTGCCGCCGCCGGCATCGGCGACCGCTGCCACCGCACGGCCGACCAGCGGATGGCCGGCGGGAGTTCGGAAGCCGGGCATGTCCATGGTGACGTCGAAACGGACGGAAATGCCGTCCGTGTCAATTCCTGCCTCGCTCACCTGCGCGGCCAGCGCCGCCACGATCTCCTGCGGATCTTCCCCGGGCATCAGCCGGCGGTCGATCCAGACCCGGCATTCGGCGGCCACCATGGAGGTGCCGTCGCCGCCGTCGATCCTGCCGATGTTCCAGCTGCCTGCCCCGAGCAGGTTGTCGCGGTTGAGCTGCAGCCGCTCATGGTCCCGCTGGATCAGGTCGATGATCCTTGCCGCCGCGTTGATGGCGTTCCGGCCGTCCGCCGGACGCCCGGAGTGCGCCGCCTTCCCCGTGACCGTAAGTTCAATGTAGGCATCGCCGCGGCAGCCGATCACGGTCTCCAGGTCGGTTGGCTCGGCCACCACGCACGCCGCGAACTCGCCCGTGGGTCCGCCCGCGGTCAGCGCGCGGATGCCGATCCCCAAGTCCTCCTCATCCACGGTGCAGACCAGCTGGACCGGTCCCTCCAGCGCCGCGCCTGCCTCCCGGATTGCGGCCATGGCCAGCACGACGGCGGTCAGCCCGCCTTTCATGTCCGTGGAGCCGCGGCCATACAGCCTGTCGCCCTTGTGCACCGGCACGAACGGCGGCCGGGACCAGCCGTCCCCGGCCGGGACCACATCCGAATGCCCGAGGAACATCACCCCGGGGACCGGTTCCCCGGCATTTTCTCCGGTATTGCTGCCCGGCAGGGTTGCCACCAGGTTGGGGCGGCCCGGAGCCACCTCGGTGGTGCTGACCTCGAAGCCGCGGGCCGCGCAGGCCCGGGCCAGGACCGCGACGGTTTCCTGTTCCGTGCCGCCGGGATTCTCGCCGCCGGCGGCAATCAGCGCCGAGGCAAGTTCGACGGCGGCGCTTTCGTTAATGAGGGACAGAACCTTCGCTTCGGGGCCGGTCACCGTTCCCGCTCCAGCGCCAGGTCCATCGCTCTGGCCAGCCGTTTGACGCCTTCCTCCGTCCGCTCCGGCGTGGTGGAGGCGAAGCAGAGCCGCAGCGCGTCGTCGAACTTTCCACTGGCGGACAAGGCGGGGCCCGGGATGAAAGCCACGCCCTCGGCCAGTGCGGTCTCGAACAGCCGCCGGGTGGACGTTCGCGCATCCTCGCCCTGCAGGGTGACCCAGAGGAAGAAGCCGCCTTCGGGGTCCGTCATGGTGATGCGGTCTCCGAGGTGCCGCCGCAGGCTGTCCTGCATGGCGTGCTTGCGCCGGCGGTACTCGCCGCGCAGGCCGACCAGGTGGTCCGCCAGTCCGCCCCGGCGGATGAACTCGGAGACGATGTGCTGATTGGGCACATTGGTGCAGGTGTCCATGGCCTGCTTGGCGTTGATAACCAGTTGCCGCACGGCCGGGTCGGTGTCCACCCAGCCCACGCGCAGGCCGGGCGCCAGGATCTTGGAGAAGGTCCGGACGGAGAACAGCAGCGGGTCCGCGGGGCTGAGGGCCTGCAGGCTGGGGAGATCCTCGCCCTCGAAGCGCAGCAGGCCGTAGGGATCGTCGTCGATGACGACGGCGTTCCACCGGTGGGCCAGTTCCAGCAGCAGTTCGCGCCGCTGCAGCGAGAGCGTGGTGCCGGACGGGTTCTGGAAGTTGGGGATCACGTAGATGGCCTTGGGCGTCCGGCCGGCCCTTTCCACCAGTTCCGGCAGCGCCTCCACGATCAGCCCGTGTTCGTCCATCGGGGCCTCGAGCAGCTCAGCACCGTAGCTCAGCGCGGTAGCGGAGCCGTTGGTGTAAGTGGGGGATTCCACAATCACCAGGTCGCCCGGGTCGACGAAGATCTTGCAGGCCAGGTCCAGGCCCTGCATGCCGCCGGCGGTGATCGTGACGCGTTCTTGGCTGGTCGGATCGGAAGTGCCGGACAGGTAGTCGACCAGGTTCCACAGCAGTTCCGGCTCGCCCTCGGTGGCGCCGTAGGTGAAGGAACTGTGGTCGAACCGGCCGGCCGCGATTTCGCGGAACAGCTCCATGGGCACCGCCTCGTCCGCCGGGGCGCCCATGGCGAAGCGGACGATGTCATGTTTCTGGGCGGCCAGCAGCGAGGTGCTGGAGTCGATGACCGAGCCGACCAGCAGATCGGCGCGGCGGGCAAGGGGAATGGTCGAAGTCCGCATGATCAGTTCCTTTTCTGCAGCAGTTCGCGCGGAAAGCTGGTGAATGTTTCGATGCCGGTGGCCGTGACGCGGATCGATTCGGACAGCTCATAGCCGTAGTTGTCCATCCACATGCCGGCGATCAGGTGGAAGGTCATGTTCTCCTCCAGAATCGTCTCGTCCTCCGAACGCAGGCTGGCGGTGCGCTCGCCCCAGTCCGGCGGGTAGCCCAGGCCGATGGAATAGCCGATCCGGGAACGCTTCTCCAGCCCGTACTTGGCCAGGGTCCAGTTCCAGGTCTGTGCCAGCTCACGGGTGGGCACACCGGCGCGGACCACGTCCAGGACGGAGTTGATGCCGTCCCCCACCGCGTCCGCCAGCTTGGACAGTTCCGCGGTGGGCTCGCCCAGCATCACGGTCCGGGCCATAGGCACGTGGTACCGGCGGTGCGCACCGGCCAGTTCGATGACCACGGGTTCGTTGTCCTTCAGGGGCTGGTCGTTCCAGGTCAGGTGCGGGGTGTCCGCGGACTCGCCCGCGGGCAGCATCGGCACGATGGCGGTGTAGTCCCCGCTGATTTCGGGTGTTCCGGAAATCTGGGCGGCGGTGATGGCCGCCGCGACATCGCACTGCCGCACCCCGACGTCGATCGTCTCCACGGCCGCAGTCATGGCCCGGTTGCAGACGATCGCAGCATTGCGCATCAGCTGGATCTCCGCCGGGGACTTGACCAGCCGCACCCAGTTCACCAGCTCGAAGCTGTCCACCAGGGTCCACTCCGGGATGGCATTGACCAGCGCCCGGTAGGCCTTGGGGGAGAAGAAGTGGGAATCCATTTCCAGCCCGACGCAGCCCTTGCTGGCCGGCGCGATCAGGTAGCGCTGGCGCAGGGCGAACGCCACCCAGTCAAAGGGGTGGATGTGCGGCCGGTGCACATAACTTTCCGGGTAACCGATGATGTTCTCCGGCGGCAGCCACGCGGTCCGGAATCCTCCGTTGGCATCCATTTCGCGCAGGAAGAAGAGCATGTCGCCTTCCTCGGGAATGAACAGCACCTGGGGCGTATAGAAGGACCAGGCGTCATAACCGGCGAGGTAGTTGATATTGGCCGGATCGGTGACCAGCAGGGCCGACAGTCCCTGCCCCGCCATGCGCCGGCGCACCTTGGCCAGCCGTTGTGCGTACTCGTCTACGGTGAAGAGCACGGTGCACCTCCCTCGTTAGGTTCGGCCTTGCCAGGTCCGCTGTTAGATGCGCGGAATGGCCAGGTACTTGTACTCCAGGAATTCCTCGATGCCGACCTTGCCGCCTTCACGGCCCAGGCCGGACTGCTTCACGCCGCCGAACGGCGCCGCCGGGTTGGACACCAGACCCGTGTTCAGGCCCAGCATGCCGACCTCCAGTTCCTCCCCGAGCCGCAGTGCACGGTCGATGTCCTGGGTGAACAAGTAGCCCACCAGGCCCCACGGGGTGTCGTTGGCCATCCGGACGGCCTCGTCATCACTGTCGAAGGGAATGATCGGCGCCACCGGACCGAAGATCTCGGTGCCCATCAGCTCCGACTCCGGGCTGACGTCCGTCAGGACGGTCGGATGGTAGAAGTAGCCCGGGCGGTCCGGGCGGCTGCCGCCGGCCACCACGGAGGCGCCGCGTTCGACGGCGTCATCCACCAGCTGCTGCACCTTCGCCAGCGCCTTTTCCTCCACCAGGGGTCCGACGTCGGTCCCCGCCTCCGCGCCGTTGCCCACCTTCAGCGCGGCCATGCGCTCGCCGAGCCGGCGGGCGAATTCCGCAGCGACCGAACGGTGCACGAAGAGCCGGTTGGCGGCGGTGCAGGCCTCGCCCATGTTCCGCATCTTGGCGACCATGGCGCCGTCGACCGCGCGGTCCAGGTCAGCGTCCTCGCAGACGATGAACGGTGCGTTGCCGCCCAGCTCCATGGAGGTGCGCATGACGTTGCGGGAGGCCTGCTCCAGCAGGATCTTCCCGACCTCGGTGGAGCCGGTGAAGCTGATCTTCCGGGCGATGCCGCTGTCCATCCACGGCTCCACGACGCTGCCGGCATCCGAGGTCGTGACCACGTTCAGCACGCCCTGGGGCAGGCCGGCCTCCACCAGGATGTCCACCAGCGCCAGCGACGTGAGCGGGGTCAGTTCGGCCGGCTTGAACACCATGGTGCAGCCGGCGGCCACGGCCGGGCCGATTTTGCGGGTGCCCATGGCCAGCGGGAAATTCCAGGGTGTGATCAGCACGCAGGGACCCACCGGCTCGCGGGTCACCAGGATGCGGTTCTTCCCGTCGCCGGTGGTGGTGTGGTCGCCGCCGATCCGCACGGCCTCCTCGGAGAACCAGCGGAAGAATTCGGCGGCGTAGGCCACCTCGCCCCTGGACTCGGCCAGGGGCTTGCCCATCTCCGAGGTCATGATCAGGGCCAGCTTATCCTGGCGGGCCATGATGAGCTCGTAGGCGCGGCGCAGGATCTCGCTGCGCGCGCGGGGCGCCGTCCTGGCCCATTCCTTCTGGACCCGGCCGGCGGCCTCGATGGCGCGCCGGGCGTCCTGCGGGCCGCCGTCGGCCACCCGGGCCACGACCTCGCCGGTGGCCGGGTTCTCCACCTCGAAGGTTCGGCCCGATTCCGCCGGGGTCCAGACGCCGTCGATGAACAGGTCGGTGTTGATCTTGCCGATGATGGCGGCGGCATTCAGGGCGTTGGTCATCAGGTCTCCTTTGATCGGTCAGGGAGGGAGTCTGTGGACTGGTCCAGCAGCTGGGCCAGGTGCAGCGATTCCCGCGACTCGTCCAGCTGCCTGACCTGCATGAGGCAGCTGAAGCCGTCGGTGAGGACGGGTGTTTGGGCGGGCGTCGCGCGCAGCGCGGGTGCCAGGGCGAGCGCGGCGACGTCCATGCTGACGTCGTAGTGCTCCGCCTCGAAGCCGAAGTTGCCGGCCACGCCGCAGCAGCCGGTCGCCTCGCGCACCTCCGGCACGCCGACGGCGGCCAGGGCCGCGCGCTGGGTGGCCGCGCCGAAGACCGAATATTCGTGGCAGTGCGTCTGCACCGTCACGGCGGCGGGCGCTTGTCCATCGCGCCACTGCGGCTGCCAGCCGGCCCGGGCCTGCTCCGTCACAGCCGCCGCGAAGCTGAGCACCCGGCCCGCCACCCGCCGGGCAGCCTCGGTGTGGACCAGCTCCGGCAGATCCTTGCGCAGCGCAGCCGCGCAGCTCGGTTCGATCACAACGATCGGGCGGTCCGTGCCGTCGTCGAGGGTTTCCGCCGCCTTGGACAGCAGCTTCTTCGCCGTGTCCAGCTGCCCGGTGGAAAGCCAGGTCAGGCCGCAGCACACCTCGGCGCTGCATTCGACGCTCCGCCCGGCGGACCGCAGCACCCGCTGCGCCGCACCGGCGGCTTCCGGGCGGAAACCGCGGGTGAAGGTATCGACAAAAAGTACGACGTCGGCAGCCGCCTGGGTGCCGGCGGATGCTTCGATGGCCTTCCGCCAGGCACCTGCCGGGGCGAATTTCGGCAGACTGCGCCGGGTGGTGAGTCCGCCGGCCCGGGCGATCAGCCGGCCCGCCGGGCCGCCCAGCACCAAGTTGACCAGCGGCGCGATCCGGCCGGTGATCTTCAGCCACCGCGGCAGCCAGCCCAGCGAATAGTGGGAGAGCGGCCGCAGCCGGTGGCGGTAGAAGTGGTGGAAGAACTCGGACTTGTAGGTGGCCATGTCCACGCCGACGGGGCAGTCGATGGAGCAGGCCTTGCAGGACAGGCACAGGTCGAGCACCTCCCGCACCTCCTTGGAGCGCCAGCCCTCGGCGACGTTCCGGGCGCCGCGGACCATCTCCTGCAGGACACGGGCGCGTCCGCGGGTGGAGTCCTTCTCATCGCCGGTGGCCCGGTAGCTGGGGCACATGACCCCGCCGGTATCGCTGCGGCAGCGGCCCACGCCGACACAGCCCTGCACGGCGTGCACGAAGGGATCGGCACCGTGGGCAGCTACCGGCTGCAGGTCAAAGCTGGTCCGCCATTCGCGCACCGGCACGCCCTCGAGGGCCAGATTTTCAGTGACCTTCTGCGGCTCAACGATGGAGCCCGGGTTGAGCAGCTTCTGCGGATCCCAGATGGCCTTGAACGCGGCGAAGGCCTCAATCATGGCCGGCGAATACATGATGGGCAACAGCTGAGAGCGGGCGCGGCCGTCGCCGTGTTCGCCGGAGAGCGAGCCGCCGTGGCGCACCACCAGGGCTGCGGCAGCCCGGGTGAATTCCTCCATCACGGCGCGTCCTTCGGGCGTGCGCAGGTCGAACGTCAGCCGCACGTGCATGCAGCCGGCGCCGAAGTGCCCGTACATCACGCCGTCCAGGCCGTGCTGCGCCATCAAGCCGCGGAA
This sequence comes from Arthrobacter sp. B0427-1-12, assembly GCF_059092905.1. NCBI lineage: Bacteria > Bacillati > Actinomycetota > Actinomycetes > Micrococcales > Micrococcaceae > Arthrobacter > Arthrobacter sp. B0427-1-12. The sequence goes on from NZ_JBNHIC010000004.1 coordinate 74,949, forward strand.
GTCCGCCAGGTAGCCCGCCAGGTTCTCCGGCGCGACGGCGGAATCCTCCCACCCAGGCCACGATTCACCGCCGGTGGCAAGCCGTGCGGACAGTCCGGCTCCGTCCTCACGCACCCGCCACAGGGACGCGCGCTCCACCGGATCCGGGACCACCCGTCCGTCAATCAGCCGGCCGTTGCCGCGCAGCCGTTCGAGCAGCTCGTCGGCCTGGGCCCGCACCTGGGCGGGATCGTCGCCGTCGAGGTCCACGTACAGCCAGGCTTTCCCGCGGGGCAGTCCGAGCACCGAATCGGCGCCGCGGCGGAACTGCATGGTCTTGACGATCGCCTCGTCGATGCCCTCGATCGCCGCGGGCGAGTACTCCAGGATAGTGGTGACGTCGCGCGCAGCCGCCACGACGTCACCGTACCCCAGGCTCACCAGCAGCGCGGAGGCGGGCTTGGGCACCAGCTGGACCGTGGCGGCGACCACGATCGCGCAGGTGCCCTCGCTGCCTACCAGTGCGCGCGCGACGTCGAACCCGTGCTCCGGGAGCAGGTGGGAGAGATGGAAACCGGAGACCTGCCGGGGGATCCGCCCCAGTTCCAGCCGGAAGTCCTTCAGGTTGTCCCGGCACAGCTGCTGCAGGGCCGCCGTGATGTCCGCGGCGCGCTCGGCCGCCGGAGCGTCGCCGGGGATGGTGGCGCGCAGCCCGGAGCGGGTGGCCGTCAGCCGCAGCCCTTCCGCGGTGACCATGTCCAGGGCCGCCACATGGTCCGACGTGCGGCCGTAGCGGACGGAGTGGTTGCCGCAGGCGTCGTTGCCGATCGAGCCGCCGATGGTGGCACGGCTCTTGCTCGACGGATCCGGCGCGAACGTCAGCCGGCCGTCCGTAGCGGCCTCCGCCTCGCGCTGCAGGGAAGTAATGACGACGCCGGGCTCCACCACCGCGGTCCGCGCCCCGGCGTCAATGGCCAGCACCCGGTTCAGATGCCGGGAGAAGTCCAGGACGATGCCGTCACCCACCGCGTTGCCCGCCATGGACGTACCGCCGCCGCGGCTCACCACCGGAATCCGGTACTCATGGCAGAAGCGGACCACCTCCGCCACCTCGGCTGCGGACCGCGGAAAGACGACGGCGGCCGGCGGGACCCGGTAATTGGAGGCGTCGTAGCTGTACTCGGCCAGGCGGCGGGACGCGGTATCCACCGGGATTCCGCGTTGCCGCAGCGCTTCGAACAGGTCCGCGGCGACGGGCTGGGCGGCGGTTGTGGTCATGGGGGTGCGGTTGTCCTTCCTAAGCGGCGTCGGTCAGGAAGCCGTGCCGGTGGCCAGGGCGGCCTCGAGTGCCGTCAGTCCCAGATCGATTTCCTTCTCATTCACTACCAGCGCCGGGATGATCCGCACAACATTGCCGCGGGTACCGCACGGCAGCAGCAGCAGGTTCTCCTTGACCGCGGCCTGCTGCACGGCGATGGCGGCCGCCGGGTTCGGGTTGCCCTCTCCGTCGACGAATTCGATGGCCTGCATCAGGCCCAGGCCGCGGACATCGCCCACCAGCGGATTGCCCTCGCAGATGCGGCGCAGGCCGGCCTGCAGCTGGTCACCGCGCACCCGCGAGTTTTCCACCAGCTTCTCGTCCCGGACGACGTCCAGCGTGGCCACGCCGGCCGCCGCCGCGACCGCATTGCCGCCGTAGGTTCCGCCCTGCGAGCCGGGCCAGGCCTTTTCCATCAGGGCTGTCGGCGCGGCGATCGCGGAGATCGGGAAACCGCTGGCCAGGCCCTTGGCCGTGATAATGATGTCCGGAGTGATGGTGGAGTGCTGGTGCCCCCAGAATCTGCCGGTGCGGCCGACTCCGGCCTGGACCTCATCGAGGATGAGCAGGATGCCGTGGCGGGTGGCGCGCTCGCGGAGCCCCTCGAGGAAGCTGGGCGGAGTGGGCAGGTAGCCTCCGTCACCCAGGGCCGGTTCGATGATGAATGCGGCCGTGTCATCCGGGCTGGAGATGGTCTGGAGCAGGTAGTCCAGTTCCTTGAGGGCGAAGTCGACGGCGGTCTGCTCGTCCCAGCCGTAGCGGAAGGCGTAGGGGAACGGGGCAATGTGGACGCCGCCCATGATCGGGGAGAAACCGGAACGGAACTTGGTGCCTGCGGTGGTCAGCGACGCGGCGGCGACGGTGCGGCCGTGGAACCCGCCGTGGAAGGCGATGAGGTTGGGCTTGCCGGTGGCCATGCGGGCCAGGCGCAGGGAGGCTTCCACGGCCTCGGAACCAGAGTTCGCATAGAAGACGCTGTCCAGGCCCCCGGGCAGGACCTCACCGAGCTTCTCGGTCAGCCGCAGCAGGGGCTGGTGCATGACGGTGGTGTACTGGGCATGGATGATCTTGCCGACCTGTTCGCGGGCGGCTTCGACCACGCGGGGGTGGCAGTGGCCGGTGCTGGTGACGCCGATGCCGGTGGTGAAGTCGAGGTACTTTTCGCCGTCGGTCCCGTAGATCCAGGAGCCCAGAGCGTGGTCCACGACTACAGGGGTGGCTTGCTTGAGGGCGGGGCTGAGCGTTGTCATGCCTCCCATGGTGGGAGAGGCCCTGCAGATTGTCAACAATCTTCCGGAAATGCTTTCCAGGACTGTCAGGCGTAGCGCCGCAGAATTGTTGACAATCCTACGCGCGTCCTCTTTGCTGGAAGCATGGAATCCCTGAAGCGCCCCGTCATTGCCATTTTGGCGAAGCCGGATCAGCCGCGCCCGGCCGGCATGGCGGAAATCGCGCAGCGGGCGGAAGTCCGGTATACGGATGCGGAGGGCCTGGCCGGGGCCATCAAGGACGCGGACGTCCTGTTCCTCTGGGATTTTTTCTCGACGGCGCTGCGGGACGCCTGGCCGTATGCCAACGCGCTGCGCTGGGTGCACATGGCCGCCGCCGGGGTGGACACGGTCCTGTTCGAGGAGCTGGCGGAGTCCGGCGTCGTGCTGACCAACGCCCATGGCGTGTTTGACCAGCCGATCGCCGAATACGTGCTGGCCTGCATCCTGGCCCATGACAAGGAACTGCGCGAGAACCACCGGCTCCAGCAGGCGCACGAATGGAAGCACCGCGAGACCAGGAGAACGGCCGGCAGTTCCGTCCTGGTGATCGGAACGGGCGGCATCGGCCGCGCGACGGCCAGGCTGCTGCGTGCCGTCGGCATGGAGGTCCGCGGCGCCGGACGCACTGCCCGTGAACAGGATCCTGATTTTGGCACCGTCGTCCCCACCGCTGACCTGGAGCAGCACGTCGGGTGGGCGGACAATGTGGTCGCCGTGGCGCCGCTGACGGAACAGACGCGCGGCATGATCAATGCCGGGGTTCTGGCGGCGATGAAGCCGTCAGCGCACCTGATCAACGTCGGCCGCGGCCGCCTGGTGGACGAGGAGGCGCTGCTGGCCGCGCTGGAGGCAGGGAACATCGCGGCTGCCTCGCTGGATGTCTTCAGTGTCGAACCGCTGCCGGCGGACAGTCCGCTGTGGGACCTGCCCTCGCTCCACGTCTCCGCCCACATGTCCGGCGATGTTGTCGGCTGGCGGGACGAACTGGCGGCCCAGTTCGTGGAGAATGCCCGGCGCTGGCTGGCCGGTGAGGCGCTGCAGAACGTCGTCGACAAGCGGCGCGGTTACGTTTCCGGCTGAACCTCCACGACCAAGGCAATCTCGACCGGTGCACCACCGGGCAGTTCGGAAACTCCGACCGCCGCCCGGGCATGCCGGCCTTTCTCGCCGAAGTACCGTTCGAGCAGGAGGGAGGCGCCGTTGATGACCTGAGGCTGGTCCCCGAAGCCTTCGGCGCAGGCAACGTAGCCCGTAAGGCTCACGAAGGACACGATCCGGTCCAGGGAGCCGAGCTCCTGCCGGATGGCGGACAGGCAGTTCAGCACCGCGGTCTCGCTGGCCCGCTGGCCCTCGGCAATGCTGACCCCGGCACCGAGCTTGCCCCGGACCGTCAGGACACCGTCACGGGCGGGTACCTGGCCGGCCGTAAAGAGAAGATTTCCGGCCCGGCGGACCGGAACATAATTGGCCACCGGTACCGGCGGCGCGGGCAGCGCCTGCTCCAGTTCACGCAGTTGGTTTTCCAGGTTGCTCATAGGTCGCCACGCTATTCACCATCCAAATTATCGTCAACGATCTGCGAATCACCGGGCGTCCTCCGGCTCCAGCTTTCCGGCTGCGGTGCCTTTCGCAGCCGGCCGTTCCGCGGGATGATGCAGCTATGAGGTCGGAGCAGCTGTTCGAAAGCCTTGCCGCCACACTTGCCGAGGCCGGAGTCACCCAGGGAACCACCTTCGGAACCAAGGCGCTGAAGCTCAACCGCAAGGCCATCGCGTGCCTGCACGGCGAGGGCATGGCCTTCCGGCTGGGCCGCGATACCCGGGCGCATGCACACGCCATGGCACTGGACGGCGCCGGGCCGTTCGATCCGTCCGGCCAGCACCGGCCGTTCAAGGACTGGGTGCTGGTGCCGCTCTCCGGGTGCGTGCATTGGCAGGAACTTGCCGAAGCAGCGCTGGACAACCTGGCCGCTGCGGACACGGCGCCGGCACCGGACGCCCTGGACTAAGCACTGATTCCAGCCGGAAAGTGGCTATCCGGTAAACTTGCTGCGTAAGAGCCCCTGATCTCCTGCGTAATCCCGGCTGCAATTTCTGCTGTGCGACGTGGCGGCAGCGTACCGCCGCAATGGGAAACGCTGCAGATCTTCGGGGGCGTTCTCATGCACGGCACGGCCCTGGCGGCGCAGCAGTCCGCCCAGGGCGGCCGTAACGAATGGGGGAGGATCCCATGCCAGCGATTGTGATTGTCGGAGCCCAGTGGGGCGACGAAGGTAAGGGCAAGGCAACCGATCTGCTCGGTGGCCGCGTGGACTACGTGGTCAAGCCGAACGGCGGCAACAACGCCGGCCACACCGTCGTCGTCGGCGGTGAGAAATACGAACTGAAGCTCCTCCCCGCCGGCATCCTTAGCCCCAACGCGGTCCCGATCATCGGCAATGGCTGCGTGGTCAACCTCGAGGCCCTGTTCGAGGAGATCGACGGCCTGGAATCCCGCGGCGCGGACACCTCCCGCCTGCGCGTCTCCGCCAATGCCCACCTGGTGGCGCCGTTCCACCAGGTGATGGACAAGGTCACCGAGCGCTTCCTGGGCAAGCGGGCCATCGGTACCACCGGGCGCGGCATCGGGCCCACCTACATGGACAAGGTGGCCCGGCTGGGCATCCGGGTCCAGGACATCTTCGACGAATCCATCCTGCGCCAGAAGGTGGAGGGGTCCCTGCGCCAGAAGAACGAGCTGCTGGTCAAGGTCTACAACCGCCGCGCCGTGGAGGTCGAAGAGATCGTCGACTACTTCCTCAGCTTCGCCGACCGCCTGCGGCCGCTGGTCATCGACTCCGTCTACGTGCTGAACCAGGCGCTGGACGAGGGCAAGGTGGTTCTCATGGAAGGCGGGCAGGCCACCTTCCTGGACGTGGACCACGGCACCTATCCCTTCGTCACTTCCTCCAATCCGACGGCGGGCGGCGCGTCCGTCGGTTCCGGCATCGGCCCGACCCGGATCAGCCGCGCGGTAGGCATCATCAAGGCCTACACCACCCGCGTGGGCGCCGGGCCGTTCCCCACCGAGCTGTTCGATGAGATGGGTCTGTACCTGCAGAAGACCGGCGGCGAGTTCGGCGTGAACACCGGCCGTCCGCGCCGCTGCGGCTGGTACGACGCCGTGCTGGCGCGCCATGCCTCCCGCGTCAACGGTTTCACGGACTACTTCGTGACCAAGCTGGACGTGCTCACCGGTATCGAGAGGATTCCGGTCTGTGTGGCCTACGACGTCGACGGCGTCCGGCATGATGAGATGCCGATGACGCAGACCGAGTTCCACCACGCCAAACCGATCTTCGAGTACTTCGACGGCTGGAGCGAGGACATCACCGGCGCCAGAACCATCGAGGACCTGCCGGAGAACGCCCAGACGTATGTGAAGGCGCTGGAGAAAATGTCCGGCACACGGTTCTCCGCGATCGGCGTCGGCCCGGACCGCGAGCAGACCATCGTGATCAACGACCTCATCAACGACTGAGCCTGGTCTCCGCGGAGCCGGCGCCCGGCTTGGCCGGGCACCGGCTCCCGGGGCTTTTCTGTAGGCTGGAGCCACGACGGATCCTGCAGTAAAGGCGGTGCACCATGAAGGTCAGTGTTGGACAATTCCGTCCTTCCGGAAACGTGGCGGAAAACCTTGAGACCATGCGCTCCCTCGCGGAACAGGCCCGCAAGGACGGCGCGGAGCTGATGCTCTTCCCTGAGGAGTCCATGTTCACGATCGGCCAGGTCGAGGGCAGCCTCAGCGCGGCCGTCGACACCCAGTGGTCCACCTTCGTGCAGCAATTGTCCTTCATGGCCAAGGACCTCGGGCTGGCCATCGTCGCCGGCGGCTACGAAGCCAGCGGCGAGGACCGTCCGTTCAACACCCTGGTCATCGTCAATGCCGATGGCGCAATCGTGGACACGTACCGCAAGCTTCACCTCTATGACGCGTTCAGCTACCAGGAGTCCAGGCAGATCAAGCCGGGCGACGGCGGCATCAAGGTGGTGCCGATCGGCGGGCTGAGCGTCGGCGTGATGACCTGCTACGACCTGCGGTTCCCGGAAATGGCCCGCAGCCTGGCTGACAAGGGAGCCGACCTCATCCTGGTGGCCGCCGCCTGGTTCAAGGGCGACCACAAAATCGACCACTGGGAAACGCTGCTCAAGGCAAGAGCGATCGAAAACACCTGCTGGGTCGCGGCCGCGGGGACGTCGAGCGACCATACCGTGGGGCATTCGGTCATTCTCGATCCGATGGGCATTCCGCACGATTTCCTCAATGACGAGGAGCAGGCAGTGGTGACGGTGGACGTCACGCGCAAGCGGATCGACGAGGTCCGGGAGTTCCTTCCGGTGCTGAAAAACCGCCGGTTTGAGGCGTCGAAGGTGATCCTTCCGGGTAGCTAGAAAAATTTCCGGAAACTTTTTGGATCCTGAGTAACCTTTCGGACCGTCCGTTCGATTACCCGTATGTAAGCGCCGCGCCGAGGCTTTCCCCCCAACGAGCCTCGGCGCGGGCTTCTTACACGTTAGGGGGGGACGTGCATGATGGCGGCGGCATTCCGTGTTCCTGCCAGTCGGGCAGTAACTATTGGCGAGGATCCACGGCGGCTATGATTAGGGGCGCCGCCTACCAGCCCTCCCCGAAGGAATAAGCCGTGACTGCCACCTTGTCAGACGACGTTCTGACGGCGGCCCAATCCGGCGACCAGGAGGCTTTGAGACATATTTATGCGGGCTTGTCTCCGTCTGTACTGGGTTACCTGGCGGCCAAAGGCACGGAGGACCCGGAAGGCATGGTCCAGGAAGTATTCCTCACGGTCTTCACGGCGCTGGACAGAGTGACCGGCGGAGTCAAAGGTCTGCGGACATTCGCGTTCTCCGTGGCCCATGCACGGATGGTCGATGAATCCAGGCGCCGGTCCCGCAGCCCCAAGATGTCGGGGTACGACCCTGCGACGGATGCCCGCGTGAGCCAGTCCGCGGAAACTGTAGTGATGGAGTCCCTAGATGGCGGCGGCGTGACCCAGTTGCTGGAACACCTCAACCCCGACCAGCGCGAAGTACTGACGTTGCGGATCGTCGCCGATCTGTCCATTGAGCAGGTTGCCCGGATCATGGGCAAATCAACCGGTTCGATCAAACAACTCCAACGGCGCGGCCTGGCCAAACTTAAGGCACTGGTGGAAGAAAGGACTTACCAGCATGACTGATGACCGATTCATTGCTGCTCTGCTGGATGAGTCCGGTGTAGAACCGACGCCCCAGCTGAGCGAGGCGCTGCAGGGCTTGCGGGCCCTTGGCTCAGGACCTGTTCCTCGTCCGTCACCGGAAGTTGCGCAACTGCTGGCGGGCAACATCGCAGCGATCCGGCCGGTGTCCCCCCACCGTGGACGGCGCCGGCGTGCTGCCTTCATCAGCGTCGGCGTTGCGGCCACCATGACGCTCGGGGTCTCGGGGGTAGCGGCGACCGACGAACATTTCCGTGACTCCGCGGGAGAGGTCGTGGGCAGCATCTTCGGTTTCCTGAACCCCTTCGACTCCGCCGCAGGACCACAGGACGACGCGGCCGAGGTTCCGGCGGTTTTCGACGACGGCCTGACAGTGGAGGAAGCGCCGGCGGTTAAGCCTGCCCCGGCAGCCGATGCCACCGAAGCAGGCCCCGCCGGGCCAGCCCCCGCCGCATCTGTGCCCGGTGAATCCTTGCCCGGTGAATCCTCGCCGGCAGGGACCGCGCCGGCCCCTGCCGGCGGAACGAATCCTGCTCCCGCACCCGTGCCTGCGGTGCCCGGGAACCCGGCCCCGCAGGGTCTGCCCGGCGGAAATGCGGCCACCGGGTCCGCCAACCCGGCCGATTCCGGAGTGTCCGGCAGGCCCGGTCCTGCTGCGGGGCAGGGGCAGGTGCTGCCGCCGGGTCAGTTGAGGAAACTGGTGCCGGAGCAGGTGCTGCCGCCCGGCCAAGTGACGGAACTGGTGCCCGAGGGGGTACTGCCGCCGGGACAGGTGCTGCCGCCAGGGCAGTTGAAGAAGCTGGTGCCGGAGCAGGTGCTGCCGCCCGGTCAGCTGAAGAAGCTGGTACCGGAGCAGGTGCCGCCGCCCGGTCAGCTGAAGAAGCTGGTACCGGAGCAGGTGCCGCCGCCCGGCCAGTTGAAGAAGCTGGTACCGGAGGGCGCTGGGCCGGGACAGCAGCTGTCCCGGACCCTGCTCTGATCGCCGCAGTATTTATTCTCGGTCCTCCAGGTCAGGCAAGCCGCCCGGAAGCATTACCCGGCGGGAAGCCAGCCGGCCGAGCCTGATTCGCCCGCCGAAGGTCCCGCTGGACGCCGCTGCAAGCCATGGGGTCCCTGGGCGCGGTTGCGCCGCTTGGCCATGGCAGAGCACAGCAGGCCGAGTCCTATGAGACAGCTGCCGGCCGCCGCCACGCCCCCGGTTTGCGGACCGGTGGCCGCCAGCTCAGTGCTGGTTTGGAACCGAGTCTGTTCTCCCATGACTACCGGCGGCGCTGTGGCCGGAGCGGGTTGCTCCGGAGCGGGTCCGCCCGGAATCGGTTCCACCGGTGGCGTTTCGGCCGGCGGGGTGTCCACCGGCGGGGTGTCCACCGGCGGCTCCGCGGGCGGCGGGGACACCGGCGGGGTGTCCGAAGGGGGAATGTCCGTGGGCGGCGTATCCGACGGCGGGACGTCCGACGGCGGCGCATCCGTCGACGGAGGAACCAAGGCAGTCGGTGCCGCTACGCAAACTGTTTCGCTTGGTTCGCCGAACGGGGAGCGAAAGCTCCGGATGCCCGGCGTGCCAGCTATTTCCGCGACCACGGTGTAGCAACGGTGGCGGACAGCGGTCCGAAGGGCTCACTGCTCAGAGTACCGTTCGTGGCCTCCAGGGTCTGTACGGCGAAGACCGGAACATCTTCAGGAACCGATTCTGCCTGGACAGGCATGTGGGGCAGGGGACCGTACATCGTCAGGGTGACGTCCTGTTCCCGGCCCAAAGGCAGGCCGGCGACTGCTACTTCGTCCGTGACGGTTCCACCCTGCCCGATGGCTGCTGCCGAGAGTTTGGTGGTGACCGAAGGCGTCCATGGCACAACAGTGGTTTCGGCTTCGATCCCGAACTTGCTCCGCCAGGGTTTCACGAACGCAGCCGCGGACGCCGGCACTGCTGTCTGGGGATCGATGGACTCCGTCCAGACGTAGTAGCCGGAGGACGGCAGGGTGAGCGCAGGGGTTTCGTAGGTGTCCGGCCCGCTGACCCGCGTCACCACCGTGCCCACCTGCGGGGTTCCTTCCGGCACGGCATCCGCCAGACCCGGTTTCTGCGGAAGCGGGCCCCACAGTGTCGACTCCACCTCGACGGAGACAGCCTCCCCAATGACCGGGTCGTGCAGCCAGGGGAACGTGCCGCCGGACGGGCTTCCGCCCTCGACGTCAACCGTCAGGATGTCATGGAGCTCGGACCCCGCTTCCGCAACGGGTGCTGATGTCGTGGTGCTGACCAGGGGCTGGAACGCGGGCAGGGATGCGAGGCCGGAAACGGCTTCGACCGGAGAGGCAACCGGCGCCGCCAGCAGCCGCTGGGCGTTCGGTGCGTTCGGAACGAGCCAGGCAACGGCTCCGGTGGGGGCTGTCTCGGCGGAAACCCGAACGGTCCCCTCGCCCAGGCCCGTCCGCGTCAGGGGAAGCCCGTGGGGTTGGTCGCCGCTGGTCCAGGACAATGCGGCCGGATCGTCGGCCGTGAAGTCGCCGCTGACCATCGCCCGCACGGCGAGGCCGGGCGCCGCGGATCCAGCGGCAGTCCGCACGGTGATGGCTGCCCCGGTGATCAGGCCGGCGTCCGCACCGTCGTCGAGCTGAATGTCAAGGGTATACGGGCCGGCATGGGCGAAGGCCTGTTCCGTCAGGGACTGGCCAAGGCTGACCACCTGCTCGGGCAGGGCCGCCAGCTGCAGGATCTCCGCCATGCCGGGCGTGCCCCAGCCGCGTCCGGGCGAGGTGATGGCCCAGACAGCCAGCTGGACCGCCGCAGCCGTGTCATTGTCTTCGGCGGGACCCCAGCGGTGCAGCAGGTAGGACAGCGCGCCATTCTCCCTGGCATCGAGCGCGACGCCGTCGCTGCGGGTGAATCCGCCCTGCTGGCCCCCGTTATAGCCCTGGCCGAAGACCGGGGCCAGCCGCTCGAAGTCCGTACAGTACGCGACCTGGCCGGCGCTGTTGCGGTGCTGGCCGATGAAAAGTGCCGCAGAGCTGTGCCCGGCCGCATAGGTCCAGCCGTCGGCGACCGGCTGCGCGCGCCGGCTGCAGCGGAATGAAGGCCAGCAGGAGCAGCAGGCAACCGGCCAGGCACAGGACGCCGGGCAGGCCGGAAGCTCGCGATCGTAGTCGAGTGAACAAGGAATTCCTCCCAATCATGCCCGCGCCTGAGCTGCGCGCAGGTTCCACAGTGGTCATGCCCGAAGCCCGGGCCCGCTACCACTGTTCCGGCCGGCACCAACCAGCGGCAGGGGAGCGTCCGGGAATGTGGACAGCCGGTGCCCGGCTGCCCGGTGGGGAGGAAAAGACAGCCGCGTACGAAAACAGCGGGGGCCGGCACCCGAAGGTGCCGGCCCCAGCCTGAAAAGCCAGCAGGTATTACGCTGTCAGCTGCCGCTTGGAGGAGATCACACCGGTGTCGAAACCGGCCAGATGCAGTCCGCCGTGGAAGCGGGCGTGCTCGATCTTCACGCAGCGGTCCATCACCACGTTCATCCCGGCCGCCTCGGCGTCCCGGGCAACGTCCTCATGCCAGGAGCCCAGCTGCAGCCACAGGGTCTTCGCCCCGACGGCCTTGGCCTCCTCGAGTACGCCCGGCAGGTCGTCGTGCTTGCGGAAGACCTCGACCAGATCGGGCTTCTCCGGCAGGTCGGCCAGTGAGGGGTAGACCGGCTGGCCCAGGATTTCCTTGACCACCGGGTTCACGAAGTAGACCTTGAACCTGGTGGAAGACAGCAGGTATGTGGCTACGAAGTAGGACGCGCGGGACGGTTTGTCCGAGGCCCCCACAATCGCGATCACCTTCGTGTTGCGCAGGATGTTCAGGCGCTCCGGCGCGGACGGTCCCTGCCAGGTGCGTTCCTCGGTGCTCACTTGGATGCTCCTTCCTGGGCCGGGGCTTCCTGGGCCTCGACCGACTCCACCACGCGGGTTCCCGGCTCCACCGACGCGGCGCGGGCGGAGGGAATAACGCACGCTTCGCCGTCGTACGTCGGCGCGGCGAACTCGCTGGTGTCGAACGCGTGGTCCTCGTGGTCGCGGCTGGGCCCGTGCTCGGCCGCCGCGGACTGCGAAGCGGCCAGTGCCTGGTCCAGGTCCCAGAGGATGTCGTCGACGTCCTCCAGTCCGACGGAGATGCGGATCAGGTCCTCCGGCACGCCGGCGGCCGCCAGCTGGTCCACGGACAGCTGCTGGTGCGTCGTCGAGCCGGGGTGGATGACCAGGGTGCGGGCGTCGCCGATGTTGGCCAGGTGGGAGGCCACCTGGAGCGCTTCGATGAACTTCTGGCCGGCCGCGCGGCCGCCCTTGACCCCGAAGGCGAAGACGGAACCGACGCCCTTGGGCAGGTAACGGCGCCCGCGCTCGTAGTGCGGATGCGACGGCAGGCCGGCGTAGTTCACATAGGTGACCCGGTCATCGGCCTCGAGCCATTCGGCAACGCGCTGGGCGTTCTCCAGGTGCTCGTCCAGGCGCTGCGGCAGCGTCTCCACGCCCTGCAGCAGCTGGAAAGCGGACTGCGCGGACAGCGACGGCCCGATGTCGCGCAACTGCTCCGAGCGCAGCTTGGTCAGGAAGCCGTACTCGCCGAAGTTGCCCCACCAGGACACATTGCCGTAGGACGGCACCGGATCGGTCATCTGCGGGAACTTGCCGTTGCCCCAGTCGAAGCGGCCGCTTTCGACGACGACGCCGCCCAGGGTGGTGCCGTGCCCGCCGATGAACTTGGTCGCCGAGTGGATTACGATGTCCGCACCGTGCTCGATCGGGCGGATCAGGTACGGCGTGCTCAAGGTCGCGTCGACGATCAGCGGAACACCGGCGTCGTGCGCCACCTTGGCGAGCCCCTCCAGATCGGCGATATCGCCGGAGGGGTTGGCCACAATCTCGGTGTAGACGGCCTTGGTGTTCGGCTGGATCGCGGCGGCGAAGTCCGCCGGATCCGTGCCGGGCACAAATGTGGTCTCCACGCCGAAGCGGCGCAGCGTGACGTCCAGTTGGGTCACCGTGCCGCCGTAGAGCTGGGAGGAGGCGACGATGTGGTCACCTGCCCCGGTCAGCGCGGCGAAGGTGATGAACTCCGCTGCCATGCCCGACGCCGTCGCCACGGCCCCGATGCCGCCCTCCAGGGAGGCCATGCGCTCCTCGAAGGCCGCGACCGTCGGGTTGCCGATCCGGGAATAGATGTTCCCGTACTTCTGCAGTGCGAAGAGGTTGGCAGCATCGTCCGTGTCCTTGAACACGAAGGACGTGGTCTGGTAGATGGGGACGGCGCGGGCGCCGTGTTCGGCATCGGGGGTCCCGCCGGCATGCAGGGCACGGGTGCGGAAACCGAATTGACGTTCACTCATGAAGTCAGGCTACCCGTTCCGGAGTACCGAACTTGGTGACGGGCAGCAGTTCGGTGTTCATTTCAGTGCCGTTCCTGCGGGCCAGGTCGGCCTCGAGCTCGCGGACGATCGGCAGCACGTCGCGGCCGAACGCCTCCACTTCCTCCTGGAAGTGCAGGTAACCGGTCAGGAACAGGTTCACGCCGATCTTCTTGTATTCGACGATGCGCTCGGCAATCTGCTCCGGGGTGCCGATCAGCTGGGTCTTGAAACCGTCGTTGTACTGGACCAGGTCCTCGAAGCTGGAGTCTGCCCACATGCCCTTGCGGTCCTTGGTGGCCTGTCCGGCCTCCTTGACGGCGGAGGCGAAGCCATCGACAGCAGGCTTGTGCGCCTTGGCGATGATCTCCCGCAGGGTGTCCCGGGCTTCCTTCTCGGTTTTACGGGCGATCACGAAGCCGTTGAGGCCGAACTTCGGCGAACGGCCCGCGGTGGCGGCCGCGGCCGTCACGCCGGCGATGTTCTCCTTGAAGTCCTCGATATCGCGGCCGTTGGAGAAGTACCAGTCGGCGGTGCGGCCGGCGACCCCCTGGGCGGCGGTGGAATTACCGCCGAAGAAAATCTCCGGGTGGGCGCGGCCAGGGATGTCGAGCGGTGCCGGGCTCAGGGTGAAGTCGGAGATGTTGTAGTACTTGCCGGACTGGCTGTAGTTCTGCTGGGTCCACAGCCCGCGCAGCACCCGGATGAACTCCTCGGTGCGCACGTAGCGCTCGTCATGCTCCAGCCAGGGCAGGCCGAAGTTCACGAACTCGTCCTTGAGCCAGCCGGAGACGATGTTCACCGCGGAACGGCCGCCGGAGATGTGGTCGGCGGTGATGATGAACTTGGCCAGCACGCCCGGGTGCCACATGCCGGGGTGCACTGCGGAGATGATATTCAGGCGTTCGGTGGCGCCCAGCAGGGCCAGCGAGAAGGACGTTGCCTCGTGCTGCTTGTCCGCGCCGTAGGAGGCGGCGTAGCGGGTCTGGGTCAGGGCGTATTCGAAGCCGGAGTTCTCGGCAATGCGGGCCAGCTTCTTGTTGTAGTCGAAGTCCCAGCTGGTGCGCTGCTCGATGGTGGAGACAACAAGGCCGCCGGAGACATTCGGTACCCAGTACGCGAACTTCAGGGGCGCGGAAAAGTCGATCTGGGGAGTGGTCATGGCGTTACTTCCTTTGGTCGGCCAGGGCAGCGGCGATGCCGGCAATTGCGGGTTCGTTCTGGAGCGATGTGGTGTCGCCGAGGGCCGTGCCTTCGTACAACTGGGTGAGCAGGCGGCGCATGATCTTGCCGGAGCGTGTCTTGGGGACGTCCGGAACTACGACGACGGCGGCCGGCTTGGCGATCGGGCCGATCTCCTTGGCGACGTGGTTGCGGAGGGCGGTGACGATCTTCGCATGGTCCTGCGCCTTGCCGGCATCCGTCAGCACGACGAAGGCGGCGATGGCGTGGCCGGTTTTGGGATCGGCTACGGGGGCAACGCCTGCTTCGACGACCCACGGGTGGGAGACGAGGGCGGATTCGATTTCGATGGTGGAGAGGCGGTGGCCGGAGACGTTGAGGACGTCGTCGACCCGGCCCAGGATCCAGGTATCCCCATCCTCGTCGTACTTCGCGCCGTCGCCAGCCAGGAACCAGCCCTGTTCCGCGTACTTGCGCCAGTAGGAATCGAGGTAGCGCTGGGGGTTGCCCCACACGGTGCGGGCCATCGCAGGACCGGTCTGGTCCACCACGATGTAACCCTGGACGCCCGGCGCAACCGGTGCGCCGTCGTCGTCCACGATCTTGGTGCCCACACCCGGAAGCGCACGCGTCGCGCAGCCGGGCTTGAACACCGTGTCCGTCTGGCGGGGGGAGAGGATCGTCGCGCCGGTCTCCGACTGCCACCAGGTATCGATCATCGGCACTTCGTTGCGGCCGATGTTCCCGCGGAACCAGCGCCATGCCTCCGGGTTGGTGGCCTCCCCGACGGTGCCCAGCAGGCGGATGGAGGAGAGGTCGTAATCCGCCGGTACGCCGTCGGGGAACCAGCCCATCAGGGACCGCACCAGCGTCGGCGCGGTGTAGTAGCTGGTGACGCCGTAACGTTCGATGATTTCGAAGTGCCGGCCTGGATGGGGAGTGTTCGGGGTGCCTTCGTAGATCACCTGGGTGACGCCGTTGGACAGCGGTCCGTAGATCTCGTACGTGTGCGCCGTGACCCAGGCCAGGTCCGCGGTGCACCAGTGGACGTCCTTCTCCCGCTGCGCCGGATCCGGATTGCTGAAGAGGTACTCGTAGCTCCAGGAGGCCTGCGTCAGGTAGCCGCCGGAGGTGTGGACCAGGCCCTTGGGCTTGCCGGTGGTGCCGGAGGTGTACATGATGAACAGCGGCGTTTCGGCGTCGAACGCCTCCGGTTCGTGGACCTCGGAGGCGGTGTCGACGACCTCGTGCCACCAGATGTCCCGGCCCTCGACCCATGCAACGTCGGTGTGACCGGTGCGGTTGACCACCAGCACATGCTCGATTGCGTTGTCGCCGGAGACGGCTTCGTCCGCGTTGGCTTTGACCGGGACGGCCTGGCCGCGGCGGAACTGGCCGTCCGTGGTGACCAGCAGCTTGGCGCGGGTGTCTTCGACCCGGAACTTCAGTGCTTCGGCGGAAAAACCGCCGAAGACCAGCGAGTGGATGGCGCCGATCCGGGCCACGGCCAGGGTGATGATGACGGTTTCGGGAATCACCGGCAGGTAGATGACCACACGGTCGCCCTTGGTGATGCCCAGCGCCAGCAGTGCGTTGGCGGCCTGGGAGACTTCCTTCTGGAGTTCGGCGTAGGTGATGGAGCGGCGGTCGCCGGGCTCGCCTTCGAAGTGCAGCGCCACTTTGTCTCCGCGGCCCGCGGCGACATGCCGGTCGACGCAGTTGACGGCGACGTTCAGCGTGCCCCCGGAGAACCACTCGATCTTCGGCACACTAAGGTGGGGTTCGCCGTCGTCATTAATCCCCCCGGTGGGCCGGGCCGGCTCCCAGGTGTGGGGCGTATGCCACGGCGTTTCCCACTGCAGCCTGCGGGCCGCCTCCTCCCAGAAGGCGATCCGTTCGGTTTCGGTGGCGACGTCAGCGGCGGAAGTGCTCTGCGCGGCGATGGCAGTCATAGGGTGTGCTGGTCCTTTGTGGTGGTGCGGAAGATGCGGGGGCGCGTCACGCGCGCGCGGAACTGCAGCTGCACATTCGCATCGACGGCGGCCGCCTGCGGGACGGCAGGGCAGGGAAGGCCGCGGCGGCGCGGGATGCGGCAAATTCAGGCATAAAGCACACTCCATCGGTCCTGGCAGTAGCACCTTGCTGATGGCTGTGAAGCATCAGAGGGTTGCTGCGGCGTCGTCGATCCAGGTCTCTCGGCCGCTCGGGATGGTCACCTCCAATGAAACGGGACACGGCGGCCCCGGAGCAAATCGGCGTAACAAACCGACCTCTCCGCACCCTTTCCGCAAGGCGTAGTCTGGCCCTGTTGATTGCGTACCGGACCAGGCTGCTGGAGGCAGAACGTGGCACACGAAAATGATCCTGAGGTCATCCGCAGACTGCTGACGGCCCCCGGCCGCTGGGCCATCGTCGGACTTTCCAACAATCCGCGCCGCGTTGCGCTGGGAGTCTCCAAATACCTGATGGACGGGCTGGGCATGCAGATCGTTCCGGTGAGCCTTAAGGGCGACGACGTCCACGGGCAAAGAGGCTACAAAAAGCTCGCGGACGTCCCCGGCGGGATCGACGTCGTCGACTTCTTCGTCAACTCACAGAAGGTGGGGCCGCTGGTGGACGAAGCCATCGCCGTGGGCGCGAAAGCGGTCTGGCTGCAGCTGGGCGTCATCGATGAAGCGGCCGCCCAGCGCGCCAAGGACGCCGGCCTTGAGGTAGTGATGGACACCTGCCCGGCCATCGAGGCGCCGCGGTTCGGGCTGTGATTGGCCGCTGACCTGCGGCCCTGAAGCCCCGTTACGGGATGTGACGTAACTTATTCGCTTTTTGACGGGTCCGGCTTTTGAATGGGTGCGTAACCATCCCGAGCGGCCGAGAGACCTGGATCGACGACGCCGCAGCAACCCCCTCCCGTTTTTGCCAAGGGAGCAGGGTGCTACTGCCAGGACCGATGGAGAAGCAACTGCTTTCGTTGGTCTCCCTGACCGCGCCCGTATCCGCGCCGGCCAGGGGTTCCTTTGGCGACGGCGGCGCGCCTCTTCTCGGGCTTAGACCCAAGGAGATCGACGTGATACCAACAACAGCGGCAGCGCCCGGCAACGGCGGTGCCCAGTGATAGACATCCAGAACGTCTCGACTGTCTTCCGGGCGGATGCCGGCGAATTCACCGCCGTCGACAACATCTCGCTGCACATCCCGCGGGGCAGCATCCAGGGGATCATCGGCTTCTCCGGAGCCGGCAAGTCGACCCTGCTGCGCAACATCAACCT
The DNA here is from genome assembly GCF_059092905.1 of Arthrobacter sp. B0427-1-12. NCBI lineage: Bacteria > Bacillati > Actinomycetota > Actinomycetes > Micrococcales > Micrococcaceae > Arthrobacter > Arthrobacter sp. B0427-1-12. Next base: position 92,600 of record NZ_JBNHIC010000004.1, read on the forward strand.
GCTCGAGCGGCCCACCTCCGGGCGGGTGCTGGTGGACGGCGTGGACCTGGTGGAGCTGTCCGACCCCGAACTGCGCACCAAGCGCCACGACATCGGCATGATCTTCCAGCACTTCAATCTGCTCAACAACCTCACCGCCCAGCAGAACGTCGAGCTGTCCCTGAAGTTCGCGGGTGTGGGACCGGCCGAGCGGCGGCGCCGCGCGGCCGAGGCGCTGGCGATTGTTGACCTGGCTGACAAGGCGAAGACCTACCCCGCCAAGCTCTCCGGCGGCCAGAAGCAGCGCGTCGCGATCGCCCGCGCCCTGGCCACCGAGCCCAAGGTGCTGCTCTGCGACGAGCCGACCTCCGCCGTCGACCCCAGAACCACAGCCTCCGTGCTGCAGTACCTCAGCGACGTCAACGCGAAGTTCGGCATCACCATCGTGGTGGTCACGCACGAAATGAACGTCATCAAGGCCATCGCCGACAACGTGGCCGTGATGGAGGACGGACGGGTGGTCGAGCAGTTCGACCTGGCCGAACTGGACCGGCCGGGTTTCTCGCCCGGCACCTCGATTGGCCGCTACCTGATTTCCGACGACATCGAGCTCGAGCGCATCCACCGGCCGGGGGAGCTGGCCAGTGCTTGAGCGCATCATCGAGGTCTGGCCGGAAATTGTCGCCGCCATGGGCGAGACCCTCACCATGCTGCTGGTGGCCATCCCGCTGGCCGTCCTGCTGGGCACGCCGCTGGGGGTGCTGCTGTACTCCATCGGCCCCAACGGCCTGAAGCACAAGCCGAAGCTGCACCGGGTCATCGACGGCCTGGTGAACCTGATCCGGTCCTTCCCGTTCCTGATCCTGCTGATTGCGATCATCCCGCTGACCAGGCTGATCGTGGGGACGACCATCGGTACCGCCGCAGTGATCGTCCCGCTGACCATCAACGCGATCCCGTACTTTGCCCGGTTCGTGGAGCAGAACCTCTCCCAGCTGGGGACCGGCGTCGTGGAAGCGGCCCGCTCCATGGGTGCCAGCCGCCTTCAGATCGTCCGGGACGTGCTGCTGGTGGAAGCCAAGCCCGCACTGGTCGGTTCCATCACCATCATGACGGTCAGCTTCATCTCCTACTCGGCGATGGCTGGCCTGGTCGGCGGCGGCGGCATCGGTGACTTCGCCATCCGCTACGGCTACTACCGTTACGAAACCGGGCTGATGATCGCGGCGATCGTGCTGATGATTGTGCTGGTCCAGATCGTGCAGATCGGCGGATCGTTCATCGCCCGCAGGCTGGACAAACGGCTCTAGCCGCCTTCGAAATTTTCACCCGCACCACTTTCAAGGGGACCACTATGCCCAAAATCAGCCCATCCACCCCGAATGTTTCCCGACGCTCCCTGCTCCGCGGCCTCCTTGGCGCCGCCGCGGCCGTGCCCGTCCTGGGCACCGTCGGCTGCGGCCTGAGCAACGCCGGCGCCGTTTCAGGCGATGCGGGAGACAAGACCATCCGGATCATCGCCTCCAGCGTGAAGTCCTACCAGGAACCCATCACCATTGCGCAGAAGCTGCTGGCGGAGAAGGGCTGGACGCTGGAAGCCAAGTTCGTAAACGACATCATCCAGCCTAACCTCTCCGTGGCGCAGGGGGAGTACGACGCCAACGCCTTCCAGCACAGCGCGTACCTGACCCAGTTCAACAAGGACAAGGGCCTGAACCTGGTTCCGCTCTTCTACATCCGCAATTCGCCGGCGGCGCTCTACTCCTACAAGCACACCAGCCTGGCGGACCTCCCGCAGGGCGGCAAGGTGTCCATTCCGGTGGATCCGGCCAACAACGGCAGGGCCTTCTTCATGCTCCAGACCCACGGCCTGCTGACCCTGCGCGAGGGTCCCACCGTGGTCACCGCCACCAAGGCGGACATCATCGACAACCCGCGGAACCTGCAGTTCGTGGAGGTGGACCAGCTGTCCCTGAGCCAGACGCTGGAGGACGTGGACGCCGGCTTCATGTTCCAGTCCACCGCGATCGACGCCGGCGTCCACACTCAGGCGAACCTGGTCGCCGAGGACGCAGTGGAGGACGAGATCCCGTACCGTTCCATCTTCGCTGCCACCCCCGAATTCGCCGGCACGGAAAAGGCGAAGGCGCTCGAGGAAGCGATCCAGAGCCCCGAGGTGGCCGAGTTCTTCAAGACCTACCAGGACGGCTTCTTCGAGCTGCCCTGGGACGAAGACCCGCAGGCGGACCTGCAGAAATGGGCCGACGCATGAGCATCCCCAGCACCCGTTTTGAAGGCCGGCGGCCCCGGCTGCTGCTGAGCGCGTTCGTCATGAACACGACCAGCCACATCATGGGCGGCCAGTGGCGCCGGCCGGAGGCGCAGCAGCACCGGTTCAACGAACTGGCGCTGTGGACGGACCTGGCCCGCCAGTTGGAAGCGGCGAAGTTCGACGCCATCTTTTTTGCCGACGTCGTAGGCCTCTACGGCGACCACGAAGGCGGGTGGGCCTCGCTGCTCAGGCGCGGCCTGCAGGTTCCGTCCAACGATCCGCTGGTCCTGCTGGGCGCGCTGGCCGGCGCCACCGAGCAGATCGGCCTGGCCGCGACCTCATCGGTGATCCAGTCCCATCCGTTCCAGTTCGCGCGGCAGATTTCCACCCTGGACCACCTCAGCAACGGCCGTGCCGCGTGGAACATCGTTACCAGCGTGCTGGAGAACGCGCACCGGAACTTCAACGGCAACGGTCTGACCAAGCACGACGACCGCTACGCCTGGGCGGACGAGTACGTGGATGCCGTTTACAAGCTCTGGGAAGGATCCTGGGACGAGGGCGCCCTGCTGCAGGATAAGGACAACAGCCTGCACGCGGACCCGGACATGGTGCACAAGATCTACCACCGCGGGCAGCGGTACTCCATCGATGGTCCGCATCTGGTCTCGCCGACACCGCAGCGCACGCCGCTGCTGTTCCAGGCGGGAAGCTCCGGCCGAGGGCAGGAATTCTGCGCCCACAACGCCGAAGCGACGTTCACCTTGGCCTCCAGCCCGGAGGCTGCGGCGAAGTACACCGCCGCGGTCCGTGGCAAGGCGGTGGCCGCCGGCCGCAGGGCCGATGACGTGAAGTTCCTGCAGGGACTCCACTTCGCAGTAGGCGGGACGGAGGCCGAGGCCGCCCGGAAGGCCGCGGACCTGGAAGCCACCCTGGACTACGATGCGCTGGTCGCCCATATCGGCGGCGGCTTCGGGGTGGACCTGGGCGGCCTGCCGCTGGACACCCCGCTGGGCAGCATCACCACCGAAGGCTCCCAGGGACATCTGGAGGCCGTCATTGCCAGCTCGCCCAACGGCAACCCGACGCTGCGGGACCTGGCGCTCTACCGGTCCCGCGCCAACCAGATCGTGGGCACACCCGAGCAGATCGCCGACCGGCTGGAGGAATGGCAGGATGCCGGCATCGATGGCGTCAACATCATCAACCAGACCCTGCCGGGCTCCTACACCGACTTCATCGAGGGCGTGCTGCCGGAGCTGCAGCGCCGCGGCCTGGCGCAGACCGAATACACACCGGGCACGCTGCGCGAGAAGCTGTTCGGCGCCGGCCCGGAGGACAGCGGGGCGTACCTGAACGACCGGCATCCGGCGGCGAAGTACCGCGGCGCCTTCGCCGAATACTCCGCGGCCGCGGAAAACAAGACTCCCGTCTACCGCTGACTTACCGATAGGAACAGGAACCATCATGGAACGCAGGAATTTCCTCAAGTACGCGCTCGCCGGCGCCGGCACATTGTCCGTGGCAGCGCTGACCGGGTGCGGGCTGACCTCAGCCTCCGGAAGCAGCGACAAGACGATCAGGATGATCGTCACCGAATCCGCTCCCTACCAGGAGCCGACCAAGATCGCGCAGAAGCTGCTCGAGGCGAAGGGCTGGACCCTCGACGCGACCTACGTAACGGACATCGTGCAGCCGAACCTTGCCGTGGCCAACGGAGAATACGACGTCAACTTCTTCCAGCACAATGCCTACCTGCACCAGTTCAACCAGGACAAGGGACTGGACAACGTCGGCCTGTTCTACGTCTACTCGGCGCCGGGCGGCATCTGGTCGGAGAAGTACGCGTCCCTGGCTGAACTGCCCGACGGAGCGACCGTCGGCATCCCTGTGGATCCGGCCAACAACGGCCGGGCCCTGTTCCTGCTGCGCGACGCCGGCCTGCTGGAGCTGTCGGTGGCGCCGGTGGTCTCGACTTCGCAGGAAAACATCACGGCCAATCCGCGGAACCTGAGGTTCGTTGAGGTTGACCAGCAGTCGCTGACCAAGACGCTGCCGGACGTGGACGCCGGCTTCCTCGTCGCGCGGATGGCGGCCGACATCGGGCACTCCAAGGACGATGCGCTGGCGTTCGAAGCCGAAACTGATCAGCTGCCGTTCCGGATCGTCGTCGCGGCACGTCCGGACTTTGTGGACACGGAAAAGGCGAAGGTGCTGCAGGAGGCCTACCAATCGCCGGAAGTCAAGGAATGGTTCGAGAACTACCAGGGCGGCATCCTGCCCACGCCGTGGGACGCCAGCCCGGCCCAAGACCTGCCGAAGTGGACGGAGGGATGAGCGTGGGTTTCGAGGACACTGCCTTCGAGGAACGGGCCGCCCGCTTCCGGCCTATCTTCGCCCGGATCGCGGAAGGCGCGCTGGAGCGGGAAACCCACCGGATCCTGCCCTATGAGCAGGTCAGGTGGCTCAATGCGGCCCGGTTCGGCGCGCTGCGCGTGCCGGCGGAGTATGGCGGTCTGGGCGCCAGCTACCTCACGCTCTTCCGGCTGCTGGTCGAACTGGCCCAGGCGGACTCCAATGTGGCGCACCTGTACCGGTCCCATATCGGCTTCGTGGAAACGATTAGCCGGCAGGATGAGGACACACGCCGCCGCTGGTACACGCGGATCGCCGAAGGTCAGATCGTCGGCAACGCCGCCACCGAACGCTCCGGCAATCTGCTGGGGCACACCAACACCACGGTCACCCGCGCCGGCGGGACCTGGGCGGTCAACGGGGAAAAGTTCTACTCCACGGGAAGCATTTTCGCGGACTGGATCCAGGTCACGGCCCAGATCCCCGGCGAGGAAGGGCGGTTCCACGCGATCGTCTCCGCCCGGCAGCCCGGCGTCGATATCAAGGACGACTGGGATGGTTTCGGCCAGCAGCTGACCGGCACCGGCAGCACCGTCTTCACGGATGCCCTGGCCGAGGAGGTGTTCCCGCGGCCCGCAGCCGACACCTCCGAACCGGCGGTCTTCCAGCTGGTCCTGCTGGCCGTGCAGGCCGGCATCGGCCGGGCGGTGCTGGCCGAGGTCAGCACACTGGTCCGCAGCCGCACCCGCAGCTTCAACACCGGCTCCGGCGGACTGATGCGCGAGGACCCGCTGATCCTGGCGCTGGTGGGACAGATTTCCGCGAAGTCCTACGCCGCGGAGCAGCTGGTGCTGGCCGCCGCCCGGGAGCTGGACACCGTGCTGGACCCGCAGCGGGAGCTCGGCGCCGAGGAACGCCATACCCGCAGCGAGCTCGCGGTGCAGAAGGCGCAGGTGGTGGTGCCGGTGCTGGTCGGCGAGATCGCCGGGCAGCTGTTCGACACCCTCGGCGCCTCCGCCACGTCGCAGAGCAAGAAGCTGGACCGCTACTGGCGCAATGCCCGCACCGTCGCCACGCATAACCCCACCGTTTTCAAGGCACGGATTGTCGGCGACTACGAAGTGAACGGCACCAAGCCGGTGGGGCTGAGCGCCATCGGCACTGTGGCCGCTGGCCAGCGGGCCACTTAGGCTGTGCGGTCCGTTCCGGATGGGGGGCGGAACGGGCCGCGCTTGGTTCAAGGACAATACTTTAGGAGCACGAATGGGAACTCCAGCGCACGCTTCGGCTCCGGCCGCAGTGGATTACAGCTCACTTGCGGCGACCTTCCGTCCGGTGTTTGCCCGCATCGCCGGAGGCGCCCTGGAGCGCGAAGCCAGCCGCACGCTGCCGTTTGAACCGGTCAAGTGGCTGAACGAAGCCAAATTCGGCGCGCTGCGGGTGCCGCGGGAGTACGGCGGCTTCGGGGCCACCTTCCCGCAGCTCTTCCAACTCCTGATCGAACTGGCGGAGGCGGACTCCAATGTGGCCCACCTCTACCGCTCCCATTTCGGCTTCTGCGAATTCCTGGGCCTGCAGGATGAAGCCTCCCGCCAGCGCTGGTTCGCCCGCTTCGTTGCCGGTGAAACGGTGGGGAACGCCTCCACCGAGATCGGTGGCACCGCCTTGGGCGCAGTAGGTACGACGGCGACCCCCGCGTATGGCGGGAACGCCGGCGGAACCTGGCTGCTCAATGGCGAGAAATTCTACAGCACCGGCAGCATTTTTGCCGAATGGATCGCCGTAACGGTGCAGGCGGACGGTGCCACCAGCCGGTCCTTCGCCGTCGTCAGCACCGCTGATCCCGGGGTGGAAATGTCGGACGACTGGGACGGATTCGGCCAGACCCTGACCGGCACCGGCACCACGGTCTTCAACAATGCCAGGGTCCACTGGGACGATTTCTTCGACCGGGACCTCAACGCCCGGACGCACGAGGCGGCCTTCTTCCAGCTGGTGCTGCTCGCCGTCGAGGCAGGCATCGGCAAGGCGGTCCTCAATGACGTGCGGGAGCAGGTCAAGTGCCGCAACCGGACGTTTACCAACGCCGTCGGAAACTCGCAGGCGCCTGCGGTGCGGCATGACCCCCTGATCCAGCAACTGGTGGGCCAGATCTCCGGCAAGGCCTTTGCCGCGGAAGCCATCGTGCTGGCCGCCGCCCGCGAGCTGGAGGCGGCACGGGATCCGTCCGCGGACCTGACCGACGGCGAGCGCTTTGCACGCGGTGAACTGGCGGTGGAGAAGGCCCAGCTGATGGTTCCCGACCTGGTCATGGACGCCGCCAAGCAGCTCTTCGATACCCTCGGGGCTTCCGCTACCTCGCAGCGCAAGCAGCTGGACCGGCACTGGCGCAACGCGCGTACCGTCGCCGCCCACAATCCGACGGTTTTCAAGGCCAGGAACATCGGTGACTACGAGCTGAACGGCACCCCGCCGGCGGGGTCCTGGACGGTGGGGACGGTGACCGGCGTTCCTGCATGAGCCGGTGGACAACCTCACCGCCGAACCCCACCGCCGAAACCTCAGTTGTTGCGGTTTTTTGTCCCTGAAACCGCAATAACTGAGGTTTCGGCGATCGTGGGGAGGGCGGCGGCGTCCCGACCGCTACGCTATTGCAGCGCCGCAGTCAGCCGGCAGACGTTGTCCAGGAACCTCTGCGGCAGCGGTCGTTCCACCCATTCGTCCAGCTGGACGGGCCTGCTGGCCTCCAGGTATTCCTGGTCGATTTCCAGCATTTGTGAAACAAATTCCCGGTCGCAGACCAGGAGGGACACTTCGAAGTTCAGTGTGAAGGACCTCATGTCCATGTTGGATGAGCCGATTACGGCCACCGCGGAGTCGATGATGATGAACTTGGAGTGCAGCACGTACGGCGACTTGTAGAGGTGGATGTCCACGCCGGCTTCGATCAGCGTCTGATAATAGGAACGCTGGGCGTGGTAGACGAAGAACTGGTCTGAGGTTTCGCCCATGTAGAGCCTGACCGCGACGCCGCGCTGGGCCGCCGTCGTAATGGCGTACAGCATGGACTCGTCCGGCACGAAGTACGGGCTGGAAATGACGATGCTGCGCTCCGCGCTGTAGAGCAGGGTATTGAACAGGCGCAGATTGTTCTCCGCATCGAAGCCCGGACCGCTGGGCACCACCTGGCAGAGCAGTCCGCCGCCGACGTCGTCCTCGATCAGGTCCGCCTCCTCCTCCAGGATTTCCCCGGTCTCCGCATACCAGTCGGTGATGAACAGGGCGTTCAGCTCGTCCACGATCGGGCCGGTGGTCCGGACCATGAGGTCCTTCCACAGCAGCCCGCGGCGCCTGTTGCCGCGTTTGTTGTAGCTGCGGTCGATGATGTTCTGGGAACCGGTGAAAGCCAGGTTGCCGTCGATGACCAGGATCTTCCGGTGGTTGCGCAGGTCCGGCCGCTGGTACTCCAGCCGCCACGGACGCACCGGCAGCATGCGGCGCCAGGGGATGCCGGCACGCTCCAGGCGCTTGACCGCCTCGCCGTAGCCGGGATAGCCGATGCTGCCCATGTGGTCGATGAGTACCCGCACGCGGACCCCGCGGTGGTGGGCGTCTTCGAGCGCCTGGAACATGGGCTCGGTGGTCTCATCGACGGCGACGATGTAGAACTCGAAGTGGACATAGATCCTGGCCGCCCGGATGGCCTCCGTCATGGTTTCCAGCGAGGCGTTGTAGTCGTCCAGGAGCTCGAGTTTGTTGCCGGCCGTCATTGGCAGGGCGCCGAGCTGGTGGTTGAGCTTGACCGCTGCGAGCGCCCAGTCCGGCGTGCCGGTGGGATCGCCCAGGCAGTAGCTGTCGGAGGTATTCTTCCGGATGAGCTCGGTCATTTTCGACTGCTTGTCACGCCGGCTTTTCGGCAGCTTGGGACTGCCGATGAGCAGGAAGACCAGCAGGCCCAGAATCGGAATGAAGAGGATCGCCAGCAGCCAGCCCAGCGCCACCGATGGGCGGCGGTTCTGGGGGACGACTCCCAGCGCGATGACCAGGATGACCATGTTGACGACAATCAGCAGCACCGTGCCGGAGAGCGGCAGATTGATGGCGGACAACAGGTTGGTCATGCCAACACCTTATGCGTTGCCGCCGGAGTAATCTGAACGCCATGGATGCGGCAATGCTGAAGGAAATCTGCCTGGCCCAGCCCGGCGCGTTCGAGGACTTCCCCTTCGGCCCCGATGCATCCGTGTTCAAGGTCAGGGCGGCCGGCGGAACCGCCAAAATGTTCGCGCTGGCCAACCTGGATGCCGAGCCGCTGACCGTCAGCCTCAAGTGCGAGCCGGTCCTCGCTCAGCAGCTGCGCGCGGCACATCCCGAAATCAGCGGCGCGTACCACATGAACAAGACACATTGGAACCAGGTGTGGTGCGATGGGGACCTTCCCGACGGGATGATCCGCGACATGGTGGAGGACTCCTACGACTTGGTGGTGGCGTCCCTGCCGCGGAAGGACCGCGAGTCGCTGGGCTGGGCACGGCTGGCGCGGGGCGACGCGTAGATGCTGAGGCAGGAATTCCTCGACGAGTTGTGGGACGCGGCCGACCCGAAGTCCACCGAGCAGCGGCTGCGGGGCGCCGACACGAACCGCTTCATGCTTCCGGCGGACCGGGCGGAGCTGGCCACGCAGATCGCGCGGGTGCTGGGGCTGCAAGGACGATTCGCGGAAGCCTGCGCCGTCCTTGACGGCATCGACCCGGATAAGTTTGACACCGCAGACAAGCCCGACGGCGGCGCTATTGTCCGCGTTCGGCTCGCCTTGGAACGGGGCCGGCTGCATCGCGCCTCCGGCAGCCCGGCGGCTGCGGTGCGGTTCCTCGGCGAAGCCGCCCAGCTTGCCGGAATGCATGGGTTTTGCGCCTTGGAGCAGGCGGCGCGGGCCCTTCTGGAGCCGGGCCCGCAGGACTAGCATGAAGCCATGTCCGAACAGGGAAAGTCGTACTTGATACCCATCATGGCGGGGGCGGTCCTGGCCGGTCTGGCCCGCCTGGTGCTGCGCAAGCGCAAGGAGGACAAAGCCGCGGAGCAGGCCAAAAGGGCGGCGCGGGAGAGAGCCCACCCCCGCAATCTCTGACCGCTGCTTGGCTAGGCTGGTTCTGCAAGACGCAGCAGCACCAGTAACAGAAGGGCAGCACACGTGATATTCATTGTCGTCAAGTTCAAGGTTAAGCCGGACTGGTCGGAGAAGTGGATGGACGTTGTCCATGACTTCACCGAGGCCACTCGCAGGGAGCCGGGCAACCTCTGGTTCGACTGGTCGCGCAGTGTCGAGGACCCGAACGAGTTCGTGCTCGTGGAGGCCTTCAAGGACGACGCGGCCGCGGCCCATGTCAACAGCGACCACTTCCAGGCAGCCATGAAGAAGATGCCCGAGGCGCTGGCGGAGACCCCGCAGATCATCAGCCGGCAGATCGACGGCGAAGGCTGGGACCGGATGGGCGAACTGACCGTCCAGTAGCAACTCCACACCCCATAAATGAGTCAGCAGCAGGTGCCCGAAAGATCACTCAATCGTGCACCTGCTGCTGTGTCAGCGGTAGGAAAGTGGGGAAACGGGCGTCAGTCGAAGTACTTCGGCAGGGTGGCCTCGTGGGCTTCCTTCAGCTCCGCCAGCGGCAGGGCGAACTGTCCCTGGAAGTCCAGCGCCTGGTTCTCGGTGTCCACGACGCCGATCCGCAGGTGCGCGAAGCCGCGGGCGGTGCACATGTCCTTGAACCGGACCTCTTCGGACCGGGCCACGGATACCACAGCGCGGGCCTGGGACTCGGAGAACAGTGCGGTGAACAGGTCGATGCCGTCGCGCTCGCACAGTTCGTCCAGGCCGATCCGGGCGCCGACGCCGAAGCGCAGGGCCATGTCCGACAAGCCGGCGGCCAGGCCGCCCTCGGACAGGTCATGCGCGGCGTCGATCATGCCGTCGCGGGAGGCGTTGACCAGGATTTCACCGAGCTGGCGCTCGAGGTCCAGGTCCAGGGCCGGTGGCTTGCCGCCGAGGTGGCCGCGCAGGTTGGCCCATTCGGAGCCGTCCAGCTCGTCCTTGGTCACACCCAGCAGGTAGATGGCCTGGCCGTCCTCGCGCCAGCCCGACGGCGTGCGGCGGGCGACGTCGTCGAACACGCCCAGGACGCCCACCACGGGCGTCGGGTGGATGGCCACCCCGCCCGTCTGGTTGTACAGGGAGACGTTGCCGCCGGTGACCGGAACGCCCAGTTCCTGGCAGGCGTCGGAGAGGCCGCGGACGGTCTCGGCGAACTGCCACATGACCTCCGGATCCTCGGGGGACCCGAAGTTCAGGCAGTCAGTGACGGCCATGGGCTTGGCGCCCGAGGTGGCCACGTTACGGTAGGACTCGGCCAGCGCCAGGCGGGCGCCCTCGTACGGATCCAGGTAGGCGTAGCGGCCGTTGGCGTCGGTGGAAATTGCCACGCCCAGACCGGTCTTTTCGTCCACGCGGATCACGCCGGCGTCGTCCGGCATGGCCAGGGCGGTGTTGCCCTGGACATAGCGGTCGTACTGCTTGGTGACCCATTCCTTGGAGGCCATGTTCGGCGAAGCCATCAGCTCCAGGACAGCGGACTTGAGCTCCTCACCGGAAGCCGGCCGGCCGGCGTCGGAGTCTGACCCCGTGAACCCGGACGCCTGCACGCCGTCGAGCCACTCGGGGCGGTGGTACGGGCGCTCGTAGACCGGGCCCTCGTGGGCCACAGTGCGCGGATCCACGTCGACGATCTTCTCGCCGTCCCACTCGATGACCAGGCGGCCGGTGTCCGTGACCTCGCCGAGGACGGAGTACTCCACGTCCCACTTGGCCATGATGGCCTCGAACTTCGGCAGGTTCTCCGGGGTCACCACGGCCATCATGCGTTCCTGCGACTCGGACATCAGGATCTCGCCCGGGGTCAGGGTCGGGTCGCGCAGCAGCACCTTGGTCAGCTCGACGTGCATGCCGCCGTCGCCGTTGGAGGCCAGCTCGGAGGTGGCGCAGGAGATGCCCGCGGCACCCAGGTCCTGGATGCCTTCCACCACGGCGCCCTTGAACAGCTCAAGGCAGCACTCGATCAGGATCTTTTCCGCGAACGGGTCGCCCACCTGCACGGCCGGGCGCTTGGACGGCTTGCTGTCGTCGAAGGATTCAGAGGCCAGCACGGACGCGCCGCCGATGCCGTCGCCTCCGGTGCGGGCACCGAACAGGACCACCTTGTTGCCGGCGCCGGACGCGTTGGCCAGCCGGATGTCCTCATGGCGCATGACGCCCACGGCCAGCGCGTTGACCAGCGGGTTGCCTTGGTAGACGGAGTCGAAGACCACCTCGCCGCCGATGTTCGGCAGGCCCAGGCAGTTGCCGTAGCCGCCGATGCCGGAGACGATGCCGTGCACCAGGCGGGCGGTGTCCGGGTGGTCGATCGCGCCGAAGCGCAGCGGGTCCATCACGGCGACCGGGCGGGCGCCCATGGAAATGATGTCGCGGACGATGCCGCCGACGCCGGTCGCGGCGCCCTGGTACGGCTCGACGAAGGACGGGTGGTTGTGCGATTCCACCTTGAAGGTCACGGCCCAGCCGTCGCCGATGTCCACGACGCCGGCATTCTCGCCGATGCCCACCAGCAGGTGTTCCTTCATCTTCTCGGTGACCTTGTCGCCGAACTGGCGCAGGTGCACCTTGGAGGACTTGTAGGAGCAGTGCTCGGACCACATCACCGAGTACATGGCCAGCTCGGCGGCGGTGGGCCGGCGGCCCAGGATCTCAATGATCCGCTCGAATTCGTTCTGCTTCAGGCCCAGTTCGGCCCACGGCAGGTCGGTGTCCGGGGTGGCAGCAGCGTGCTCGACGGTGTCGATGTTGAACTTCTTCGCCTCGGTCTGCTCGGCCACCGGGGTGCTGTCAGTCATTACTTGCCTTCCACGAGCTTGTTGAGGACGGAGGTGAACAGGCCCAGGCCGTCGGTGCCGCCGGCCAGCTCCACGGGGCCAAAACCGGACGACGACGGCCCGAACCCGGCCTCGATGGCGTGCTCCGGGTGCGGCATGAGTCCGACGACGTTGCCTGCCTCGTTGCTGATGCCGGCGATGTCCCGGCGGGAGCCGTTGGGGTTGAAGCCTACGTAGCGGAAGACCACGCGGCCCTCGGCCTCCAAGGCATCCAGGGTCTTCTCGTCCGCGACGTACTGGCCGTCCTGGTTCTTCAGCGGCACCACAATTTCCTGGCCGGCGTCGAAGCCGCCGGTCCAGGCGGTGCTGTTGTTCTCGATCCGCAGCGTCTGGTCGCGGCAGATGAACTTCAGGTGGTCGTTCTTGATCATGGAACCGGGCAGCAGGTGCGCCTCGGTCAGGATTTGGAAGCCGTTGCAGATGCCCAGCACCGGCAGCTTTGCGTCCGACTTGGCGGCGTCGATGATCTTGTCCATCAGCGGAGCGAAGCGGGAAATCGCGCCGGCGCGCAGGTAGTCGCCGTAGGAGAAGCCGCCGGGGAGAATCACGGCGTCGACATCCTGCAGCTCCGCGTCCGCGTGCCACAGGCTGACGGGCGTTCCGCCCGCCAGTGCCACGGCCCGGGCCGCGTCGCGGTCATCGAGGGTGCCGGGGAAGGTGACGACGCCGACGCGCACGCCCTTGAGGCGGCTGTCGAGGCCGGGGACGGAGAAATCGCCGATCAGGGGAGTGCTCATTACTTGGCGCCCTCTGCAGCGTCGTCGATGACCTCCACGCGCGTCACGTCCTCGATCACCGGGTTGGAGAGCATGCGGGTGGCAGCCTCGCGGGCGTGCGCCAGGATTTCCTCGGTGACTTCGCCTTCGACGGTCAGTTCGAACCGCTTGCCTTGGCGGACCTCGGCGAAGCCGGTCAGGCCAAGGCGCGGCAGCGCACCGGCGATGGCTTTGCCCTGCGGATCCAGGATCTCGGGCTTGGGCATGACGTCAACAACGATCCGGGGCATCCGGTAACTCCTGTGCTTGGAACAGTCTGGCTCTTCAAACGAAGCTGGGCGCGTGCCGCGGAGGGTGCCGTCTCACGCCTGATGGGCGCTCCGCGAGCTTGCGTCCCCCATTCTACCGGCTGACGCAAACGCGGAATTGTAGAGCAGGCTGCGGCACATCCGCGGCACCCAGGTGAACATTACGACGGCGGCACGCACCGCCGTCGTCGACGGCGCCTGGCTGGACCGTCCGCCGCGGTTCACCTAGGGCCCCGGCTAGGGAACGATTGTCCTATGTGGATTGGTTGGATCAGGTTTGATCTCCTGCTCGGGAATGTGCATTCACTCAAGGAGAAGCGTTCGGTGGTGCGGCCGATCGTGGCGGAGGTGCGCAAGAAGTTCGATGTCTCGGTAGCCGAGGTGGACCACCAGGACCTGTACCGGCGGACGGGGATCGGCGCCGGCGTCGTTTCCGCGGACCGCTCGCACATCGTGGAGGTGCTCGACGCCGTCGAGCAGTTGGTTGTCTACCACCCCGAGGTGGAGCTGCTGAGCGCGCAGCGGCAAATCCTGCACAGCGAGGACTGACCGTAGCCACCTGCTCACTCGGCGTCACACGTCCGTCTGGGCGTTCAGACGTGCGCGTGCTGCGGAGTCAAGCCAAGGGGCGGTCAGTACACTCCGCCGATCGCGAAGACCGGAGCCAGTGAATCCCAGGTGGAGATTTCGCAGCCGTCGGTCCGGTTGAAGTTCCTGTCGACCGTCCGGCCCCGAAAATCTCCGGTCACGTGCGCCCGCTGCGGGCCACCGAACTGCTGCGTGCAGACAACATCCGGGTCGGGCACACTGAAGAACGCCGGCTCGCCGTGCTGGTCAAGCGCTGCGCAGGCGGCTTCCGGATCCGGGTGGTCGGAGGAACTGTGGGGCTCCGCGCCGCGGCACCGGAGCGTGTAAGTAATGGTGTTCGCCGGGTCGCCGTCCGGCATCACGTCGATCGTCAGGCGGATCCTGCCTTCCGCGTCCTCCGCCTCGTCGGTGGGAGTTTCCGGTTCGGGCGACGGTGAGGGTGCAGGTGCCGGGGACGACGGCGGCGGCGCGGTTCCAGTGGTTGTCTCACCAGGGGCTGTGCCGGTCTGCGGAGCGGACGGGGCGCCGTTGCAGCCGCACAGCATCATGGTCAGAGCCAGGCCCGCCAGGGGGATCAGAAGCCGTCGCATGGTGCCGCCTTCTTCCTAGTGCAGCTTACTTCAGCTCAGCTGCGGCTCCCTTAAGCGTGCGCCACAACGTCCAGCGCGTCCAGCAGTCGGGCCCGCAGCACCTGGGCCTCGTCTGCGAATGCCCGCTGGGCTGCCACGTACTTGGCCTTGCCCTGCGGGGTCTCGATGGCGATGGGCTCATAGCCCCAGTCCACCAGGTCGTAGGGCGAGGCCTTCATGTCCATCTCCCGGATCCGCCAGGACAGCTCGAAGCAGTCCATCACCAGCTCGCTGGGCAGTGCCGGGGCGAGCTTGTACGCCCACTTGTACAGGTCCATGTTGGCATGCAGGCAGCCGGGCTGCTCCATGAACCGCTGGGCTTCCCGGGTGGGCTGCAGTTCGTTGCGCGGTCCCGCCGGCGGCGTGAAGAACCGGAAGGCATCGAAGTGCGAGCAGCGGATCCGGTTCGCCTCCACCACGCGGTTGGTGCCGTCGGCGCCCAGCCGCAGGTCCAGGTACTCGTGCCGCACATCCTCCGGGCCCAGCCGGTAGACCATGGCCCATTCGTGCAGGCCGAAGCAGCCGAACTGCCCCGGCCGCGCCGTGCTGCCGGACAGGATGGCCCGGGTGAACGCGATGGTTTCGGCACGTTCGGCACGGAAGGCGGGCAGGTTGACGGTGACGGCGGCAGGCGGCCGGGTGCCGCCGTCGTACGCGGTGCCGGCGATTTCGCTGTCGGTGAGGCGCCGGTAGTACTTCCAGTCCGCGCGCGCCGCGGCTTCCTCGCCCAGCAGTACGACGCCGGCCCCCGGGTGCCAGCGCAGCAACTGACCCGGTTTCTGGGTGTAGTAGGTGAAGAGGAAGTCCTCCACCGGATGCTTCCGGCCCGCCGAGCGCCGTTCCAGGAAGGGACCGGCGAAGCGGCCGGCGCGCTCCTGGTGCGCACGCTGGAGCGGCAGCCAGTCATCAGTCCGGAGGAAAATCACGCGTCAATTATCCCATCGGAAGATATTCCGCCGGACGCCCATCCCTTTTCCCGCGGCCGGGTGGAGAATATTCCATAGGTGCCTGCTTGGAAAGAAGCCGACGGCGTATGGAACCGTCTTCCGGACAGGTCGCCTTGGAGTCTTCTGTGGAGCTTGGAACCGGGTTATGTTGTGCCCCTCCGGTGACGATCGGAGGTGGACTCGACGGCGGAACAGGGCGGGCGGCAGTGCCGCAGCCTCTGCGCCGGCGCAGTCCCGCAACGGCGCCCCTGCTCGGCCCTGGGGGCCTGCAATACGGCCGGGCTTTTCAGTTGGAGAAAGGCTGTTTCGTCACATGTCCCAGGAAAATGGCTTGAAACGCAGGCACACGGCCCATCGATTTGAGGCGCTGCTTTTCGGAGCGGCGCTGATCCTTTCCGTCCTGGCCGCACCAGGTGCTGCCGCACCGGCCGCTTCGGCCCTGGCCGCCCCGGCGGTCAGCCGCAATGTCTCGGCGGCAGACCTCCAGCTGGGCGGCTTCGAGAAGCGCCGCTATATCGTGGCCCTGAAGGAGCAGCCGCTGGCGACCTACGAAGGCGACGTGCCCGGCTATGCCGCCACGGCACCCGATCCGGGCCGGAAGATCGACGCCGGCTCTCCGGCCGCCCAGCGGTACTCCATGATGCTGGAGCAGCGGCAGCGCGACGTCGCGGGTGCACGGGGCGTGGAGGTCAGGAAGCAGCTGACCGCCGCAGTCAACGCCTTCACCGCCGACCTGACCGGCCCGGAGGCCGCCGCACTGGCCAAGGATCCGGGCGTGCTGTCGGTGACCGAAAACGTGCAGTTCGCCCCCCATGCGGTGGCTCCCGACGGACCTGCAGCTCCCGACGGGGGCAAGGAGGCCCCGCCGGAGGGCGAAGAGCCTGCTGTCCGCGATTATTCCAGCACTGACTTCCTCAACCTGCGCGGCGAGGACGGTGTCTGGGAGGAGCAGTTCGGGGGCGTGGAAGGGGCAGGGAAGGGGGTTGTGGTCGGCGTCATTGACACCGGCTATGCGCCCAACAACGCTTTTCTGGCCGGCGCTCCGGTCCAGCCGCTGTTCGGTGAGCCCGAGATGGGCGTGCCGTACCTGAACGACGCCGGGCAGATCGCCATGCTGAAGGCCGACGGCAACACGTTCATCGGCGAATGCCAGGCCGGTGAGGGCTTCGATGGGTCCGGGTGCAACTCGAAGGTGCTGAGCGCGCGCTATTTCGCAGATCAATTCGTGCAGCTGACGCCGGAGGAGCTCCGTGCTCCGCAGGAGCTGCTTTCACCCGTTGATGTAGTCGGTCACGGCACGCACACCGCGACGACCGCCGCGGGCAACAGCGACGTCAGGACCATTGTGGGGGAGCGCGACTTCGGGTTCGGTTCCGGTGTGGCGCCGGCGGCCAAGGTCGCCGTCTACAAGATCTGCTGGGAGGACCTGAATCCGAACGCGGGCAACTGCTCATCCGTGGCTGCCGTGGAGGCCGTCAACCAGGCCGTCCTGGACGGCGTCGACGTGCTCAACTACTCCGTCTCGGGAACCATGAACTCGGTCACCGACCCGTTGTCGCTGGCGTTCCGGTCGGCCGCTTCCGCGGGGATCTTCGTCGCAGTGTCCGCGGGTAACTCCGGTCCGCTGCCAAGTACCGTCAACCACGCTGCCCCCTGGGTCACCACGGTAGCCGCGAGCACCTTCTCCAACGAGCTGATGGGCACAGTCCTCTTGCCCGATGGCAGCCGGTTCCGTGGCGCGTCGATCATGGATGAGGCAGTGCCGCAGACACCGGTGGTGCTGGCCGAGAATGCCGGCATGCCGGGCGTGGCCCCCGCCGGCGCCGCCCTGTGTCCGGCGGGAGCGCTGGATCCTGCCATCGTGCTGGGGAAAATCGTCATCTGCGACCGCGGGATCAGCCCCCGCGTAGCCAAGAGCGACGAGGTCCAGCGCGCCGGGGGCATCGGGATGATCCTGACCAATGTGTCTCCCAGTTCCACCGACGTGGACCAGCACGCGATACCCACCGTCCATCTTGATGCCGCCGACGGGCTCCGCCTGAAGGCCGCTCTGGTCGCCGCCCCCGCTCCGACCGCAGCCCTGGAGATCGGGGACACCACCGGCCTGCCGACCATTCCGGTACCGCAGGTGGCCGGATTCTCCTCGCGCGGACCGTCACTGGCGGAGAACGCAGATCTGCTCAAGCCGGACCTCAGCGCGCCGGGCGTCGCCATCCTGGCCGGCGTCTCCCCGATTGGTTCGGAGGGTGAAATGTCCGGCTTCCAGTCCGGCACCTCCATGGCCTCGCCGCACGTGGCCGGGTTCGGGGCCCTGCTGCTGTCCCGGAATCCGCTGTGGTCGGCGGCGGTGGTGAAGTCCGCCATGATGACCACTGCGACCGACGTAGTGCTGCCCGACGGGGCACGGGACACGGACCTCTTCGCCACCGGGGCAGGGCACATTGACACCGAACGGATGCTGGATCCGGGGCTGGCGTACGAGGCCGACCCGCAGGACTGGCAGCGCCTGATCGCCAGCCCCCCGGAGGAGCGCAATATTGCCGCCCGGGATGTCAACCTGCCCTCCATCGCCGTCGGCGAGCTGGTTGGTCAGGTCACGGTGGCGCGAACGGTGACGGCCCTGGAGCCTGGCGAGTACCACGCCGAGATCCAGGTGCCCGGAATCGATGCCACGGTCTCGCCGTCCAGCCTCGTGTTTGACCAGCCAGGCCAAAGCCAGGTGTTCCAGGTGACATTCGAGAACGCGGGCGCGGCGATCGATCAGTTCACCACGGGCAGCCTGGTGTGGAGCGGCGAGGGCACGTCAGTCGTCTCTCCCGTGGCCGTCAGACCCGTGACGGCCATCGCTCCGGATTCGGTGTCCTTCACCTCAGCCACAGACTCGGGCAGCGGGGTCATCCCGGTAACGGTGGGCACCAGCGCGCCGATCCCCCTGACGGTGCAGGGCCTGACCAGGACCACCCCGCAGGACGTCAGCCTGGTCCCGGGCCCGGTGGCACTGGAAACGAATCCGAGCAACCACGTCACGCAGGTCGAGGTGCCGGCTGGAACATCTCTGGCGCAGTTCGCCGTGACATCCGCCGATCCGACGGCGGACTTCGATCTGTACGTCCTCTCACCGGCCGGCCCGATGCAGGCGGCAACTCCGGCCGCCAGCGAGTCGCTGACCATCAACGATCCGGTCCCGGGAACGTACCTGGTGGTCGCCAATCTGTTCGCCAGCCCCGGAGGCGCAGCCACGGCGGCCACAGTCGAGACCGTGGTCCTCGCCGGCGACGAAGGCAATCTCACCCTGTCGCCCAATCCGCTGGTGCGCCGGAATGGAGAATCGGCAGAAGTCACCGCATCCTGGACCGGGCTGGAACCGGGCAATTACATCGGCATGGTGACGTTCGGAGAGACCGGTCCCCGAACCGCGGTCAACGTGGCTGTCGGGGATCCGGCGGGCGAGCCCCCGGCCGGCGGCGCTCCGGCAGGTCCGGCCGGCTGAGCGGGCGGGGGGCCAGAGAGCTAAAGCACAAAAAGCGTAAAATGGTGCCATCTCCTGGAAGAAGGTGATACAGATGGCCAATCGCCACAGAGTGCTGACGAAGTTTATGAGCATTACGGCAAAAGCAGCAGAGATCTACGGCCCTGCGGACCGCCTGCCCGGGGATACGCCGGTTGTTCACAAGCATGACGAATTCGAAAAGGCCTCCGAACAGGACCTGGCCGGGTTCGAGGTCGTAATCGGGTCCAACGGTGAGCGTTATGCGGTGCGGAAGAGCCACCCGGAACTGCGGCGAACCACCTGACCAACTTGGGTAGTGGAAGGCCCCGCGGGAACACTGTTCCGGCGGGGCCTTCGGCTACTGCCTTTGCGGTTGAAGCGGCTAACGCCCCGTTCCGCCGTAGACGGTGGCCTCAGCTTCCGTGTCCAGGTCGAAGGCGCGGTGGACGGCGCGTACGGCTGCGTCGAGCAGGTCGGCGCGCGTGACGACGGAGATACGGATCTCGGACGTCGAAATCATCTCGACGTTGATGCCCGCTGCGGACAGGGCCTCGAAGAACCGGTGGGAGACACCCGGATTGGAGCGCATGCCGGCACCGATCAGGGACAGCTTGCCGATCTGGTCGTCGTACAGCAGGGATTCGAACCCGATATTCTCCTGGGCGGCCTTGAGGGCTTCCAGCGCATCCTTGCCCTCGACGATCGGCAGCGTGAAGGAGATATCCGTCCGGCCTGAGGCGTGGGTGGACACGTTCTGCACAATCATGTCGATGTTGGAGTGAGCGCCGGCGACGATGCCGAAGATCTCGGCGGCCTTACCGGGGATGTCGGGCACGCCGACCACCGTGACCTTGGCTTCGGAGTGATCGTGGGCGACGCCGGAGATGATGGGCTGTTCCAAGGGTTCTCCCTCTTGAATCTTGATCTTGTCGTCGGGACTGGGCAGGACCCAGGTTCCTTCGTGCTGGCTGAAGGATGAGCGGACGTGCAGCGGCACGCCGAAGCGACGGGCGTACTCGACACAGCGCAGGTGCAGGATCTTGGAGCCCGAAGCGGCCATTTCCAGCATTTCCTCGCTGGAGATCTTGTCGATTTTACGGGCGGATGGAACCACCCGAGGGTCGGCGGTGTAGATGCCGTCGACGTCGGTATAGATTTCGCAGACGTCCGCATTCAGCGCCGCCGCCAGCGCCACGGCCGTGGTGTCGGATCCGCCGCGGCCCAGCGTCGTGATGTCCTTGCTCTCCCGGCTCATGCCCTGGAAGCCGGCCACGATGGCGATGTCGCCCTTTTTGATCGATGTATTGATCCGGTGCGGCGACACATCGATAATGCGCGCCTTCCCGTGGATGGCGTCGGTGATCAGGCCGGCCTGGCTGCCGGTGAAGGATTGTGCAGTGGCGCCAAGCTCGTGGATGGCCATAGCCAGCAGGGCCATGGAGATGCGCTCGCCGGCGCTCAGCAGCATATCCATTTCGCGGGCGGGTGCATCCGAGGTGACCTGGGCGGCCAGATCCAGCAGTTCGTCCGTGCTGTCGCCCATGGCGGAGACGACGGCGACTACTTCGTTTCCGGCGGCCTGCGTATCGACGATCCGCTTGGCAACGCGCTTAATGCCGTCGGCGTCCGAGACTGATGACCCACCGAATTTCTGCACAATTAGGCTCATGCGCTCACGCTCACTGAAAAATCTCCTGGTCTGATGCCATGCAGCATCGACGGGATGGAAGGCGGGAATGCAGATGCGGATTCCCTCCAGGTACGACGGTATGGTGCCGGGCACCGCGTCCAGTTTATCCCCGGGGCGGGTGCGGATCAGAATCCAGGCGTCAAGTACCGCAGCGTGGATCGGCCGGGGTGCCGCGTTTTCCCCGCTCCCGCAGCCTTGGCCGGGGCCGTTAACTAACGGGGCGCCGGCCCTCGAAGGCACGGCCCAGGGTGATCTCGTCCGCATACTCCAGGTCGCCGCCGACAGGCAGCCCCGAGGCCAGGCGCGTGACCTGGATGCCGATGGTCTTCAGCATCCGTGCCAGATAGGTGGCGGTGGCTTCACCCTCAAGGTTGGGGTCCGTGGCAATGATGATTTCCTGGATCTGTTCGTCCGAAAGCCGGTTCAGCAGCTCCCGGATGCGCAGCTGCTCCGGGCCAATTCCGGCGATCGGGTTGATGGCGCCGCCCAGCACGTGGTAGCGCCCGCGGTAGGATCGCGTCCGTTCGATCGCCACGACGTCCTTGGATTCCTCCACCACGCAGATGAGGCTGGGATCACGGCGCGGATCCCGGCAGATGCCGCACGTTTCCTGCTCCGCGACGTTTCCGCAGATGGTGCAGAACTTCACCCTTTCCTTGACCATGGTGATCGCGCTGACAAGACGCTTCATGTCTTCGGCATCCGCCTCCAGAATATGGAAAGCGATGCGCTGCGCCGATTTCGGGCCAATGCCCGGCAATCGGCCGAGCTCGTCAATCAGCTCCTGGACGGCACCTTCGTACACGAAACCTCAATCTGCATAGTCGTTCTGGGGGCACGTAGGGCCAGCGGCATGCCGGAACCGGCTACATCCCGTCGAGGTTGCGTTCCTCGATCAGCCGTCCACCGAGGATGCGCTCGATGGCTGCGCGTCCCACCAGACCGGATTCCTCGATGGTTTCATCGTCTGCGCTGGGGATGTCCTCGATGTAGGACAAGTCTAGGTTACGCCTGTCCGATCCCATGGGTGCCGCACCCTGCGTCCGCGCCTGCGCGGCGGCCTGCGCCTTCAGCAGCTGGTAGCGGCTGAGCGGCTTGTCCGACGGCGGGGCGGTGGCTTCCGGGGGCGACGCCGGTGCGGCCGCAGGTGCTGCCGAGGGCTCAGACTGGTCCCAGGATACTTCGGCTTCCGTGGGGTCGCCGTAGTCGACCGGCGGTTCCTGGTCCGGGTAGTCCGGCTCCGGCGGAACCTGGTCAGTCCACTGCCAGGTATCCGCGCTGGTGGCAGCCCGGCTTCCGGCGGCAGGACGCGTTTCCTGCCGTGCCGGTGCGGTCCGGGCCGCTGGCGCCTGCGATGACGGAGGCATGGGGGCCGGAGGATTTGAGGCCGGGGGTGTTTGGGCAGGAGGTGTTTGGGCAGGGCGGACTGCAGTTGCGGGTCCGGGTGTTGGTGGCGCGGGCGGCACGCTTGGTACGGCCTGCGGTTCACCAGCCGGCAATGCAGGTTCGGCGGCGGCGGTTCCCCACCCTCCGGTCACCGCTGCCGGCGCGGGCCGGCTAGAACCTTTTGGGTCCGGCTCACCCGCTGCCGGGGACGAATCACTGCGAACGATCCGGACATCGGCACCCAAGGTTTTCTGGACCGCGGCACGTACGTTCTCGATGTGGTCCTTGCGGCCGAAGAAGGCGTTGGCGAGTCCCTCGGTGGTGAAGCCGAGCCCGAGGGCGCCGCCGTCGAAGGCCTGGACACTGGCATTGGGCTGGACCAGGCTCCAGGTGCTCCGCTTGATCCGGGCCAGTTCCTCCATGATTTCCGGCCAGGCCCGGCGGAACATCTCGATGCTCTGGCTCCCGCCGCCCGTTCCAGCCGGTTGCTGGGCCGACTGGGCATGCTGGGTCGGCTCGGCCTGCTGCGGTTGCCCGGCTCCGGGGCGCTCGTCCGCACGGATCTCCGGCTGGGGCCGCTGCTGAACGGTTGGAGTTTCCGCCGCTGGAGCTTCGGTGGCCGAAGTGATCGTGCTCGAAGCGTCCGCCGTCGAAGGCTCGGGCGCGGGCGCCCCCCACGTACCGCCCCAGTCGGAAGGATTCGGTTCCTCGGCTGCGGGGACAGGGGCAGACGGGATAGGGGCAGACGGGACGGCGGCCGGCGGGGCAACGGCCGGCCGCTGCGGCCGGTCATCTCGCTGCTCAGGACGCTGCTCATCTCGCTGCTCAGGACGCTGCTCATCTCGCTGCTCAGGACGCTGCTCAGCGCGCTGCTCCTGCGCCGCCATCGCGGGCCAGGCATCGTGGCTGCGTTCGGCTTCCTGCCCGGACGGCGCCGACTGCCCGGACGGCATAGCCTGGCGCGCGGAGGTCTGTGCTGGCACGCCGTCTTCGCGCGGCCAATCGTCCGTGCTCACGCGGGGCGACGGGAAGCGGTCCCGGCGGGCGGCAGCAGGCTCGGCTGCACCGCTGCCGGCCGCAGGTTGGGACATGCCTCTGGCAGCCGCCCGTGCAGCGGCCGGTCCCGAGGCCGCCGGGACGGCAAACTCCGCCCCGGCGCCGGCTGCGGCTTCGGTGGGGGCCGTGCCGGCAGCAGAAGCAGCGTCAGCCGCAACGGGTTCCGCGCCTGCCGGCGCAGAGGGTGCGCCGGCGTAGCTGAGCCGGCGTTCGATCCGGTCCACGCGGGACGCGATCCCGCGTTCGGTCTGGTCCGCCGCGGGCAGCATAATCCGGGCGCACAGCAGTTCCAGGTGCAGCCGCGGAGAGGTTGCGCCGGTCATCTCCGTCAGTGCGGTGTTGGTGATGTCGGCCGCGCGGGACAGCTCGGAGGCGCCGAGCTGCATCGACTGCTGGCGCATGCGCGAGATCTGGTCCTCGGGGGTGCCTCGCAGGATGGCGGCGGCGCTTTCCGGCATGGCGTTGATAATGATCAGGTCCCGGAAACGCTCCAGCAGGTCCTCGACGAACCGGCGCGGATCATGGCCGGTCTGGATCACGCGGTCCACGGCGCGGAACACGGTTGCGGAGTCCGCCGCGGTGATCGCGTCTACGACGTCGTCCAGCAGCGAGGCGTGTGTGTAGCCCAGCAGCGAGACGGCCAGGTCGTAGTCCAGCCCGTCCGGGCCGGCGCCGGCCATGAGCTGGTCCAGCACGGACAGGGAGTCGCGGACGGAGCCGCCGCCTGCCCGGATCACCAGGGACAGCACGCCCGGGGCGACGGGGACGTTTTCCTGGCGGCACAGCAGTTCCAGGTATTTGATCAGCGGTTCCGGCGGGACCAGGCGGAACGGGTAGTGGTGCGTCCGGGAACGGATGGTGCCGATGACCTTGTCCGGTTCCGTGGTCGCGAAAATGAACTTGATGTGCTCCGGCGGTTCCTCGACGATCTTCAGCAGCGCGTTGAAGCCTGCCGAGGTGACCATATGGGCCTCGTCGATGATGAAGATCTTGTAGCGGTCCCGCACCGGGGCGAAGGTGGCGCGTTCACGCAGGTCGCGGGCGTCGTCGACACCGCCGTGGCTGGCGGCGTCGATTTCGATCACGTCGAGGCTGCCCGGGCCTCCGCGGCCGAGTTCACGGCAGCTGTCGCACTGGCCGCAGGGGGTGTCGGTGGGTCCCTGGGCGCAGTTCAGGCAGCGCGCCAGGATGCGTGCCGACGTCGTTTTGCCGCAGCCGCGCGGGCCGGAGAAAAGGTAAGCGTGGTTGACTCGGTTCTTGCGCAGCGCCGCCATCAGCGGCTCCGTGACGTGTTCCTGCCCAATAACGTCCGCGAATGTGTCCGGGCGGTATCGACGGTAAAGGGCTGTACTCACAGGAAGAACCCTATCTGTTGGTGGCGACGCTTTGCATGCCCGTGGAGGACGAGTGGACCGCCTCCGGCCGGGGATATAGAAGACCCCCCATGCACCTGCCAGAGCCCGCTTACCCTTGCTACCTTCCGGTCCTGGGGGAGTTCACAGGATGACACCACATGAGGGGCCGTCCAATAGTTTACCCGATCCTGGACGCCGGTTCGAATCGGGCTTCGTCCCACCAGCGCAGGACGCGGGCGCAGCGCAGCGTGGCCCAGCGGCTGGGGCCGCGGGGTTCGGGCGGGAACCAGCTGTGCCCGGGGTAGGGGCGGTGGGCGTACCAGGTGCCGTCGGTGCGCTGCCCCTTCCGGATCACGTCGACGGCCCGCTCCAGCCGCAGATTGCGTGCGGCGCCGGCGAGGCGGAAATGCTCCAGTCCGCGCAGGATGTCGAAGTGCCATTGCGGCGGAAACGGGTACCGCAGGAACACCGGGTTCGCCACCTCGCCGGTCCGGTGGGAGAGGAAGAGCGAATGCGCCAGGAAGAACCGCTGGCCGCTTTCGACGGCGGCATCCACGTCTTCGCGTCCGCCCGCGGCACCATAGGCGGTCAGGGCATCGAGCACGTTGATCGTGGTGTGGAATGAACTGTGGTGCGATCCGGCGGCGCGGGCCGCGCAGTTTCAGCCGCCGTCGTCGAGCCGGTCCCGCAGCAGCCAGCGGACGGCGTCGTCAATGCGGTCATCTGCATAGCCCAGCGGCACCGAGGATAACACCACTAAGGCAGTGATGCAGGTTTCCGGTTCCGCCGCGGGCCGCCCGAAGCCCAGGCCGCCGTCGAAACAGCGGGCACCGTCCCACAGCACCCGGCAGTCTTTGAGCGCCTGCGGATTGCCCGGCGGCAGGTCCAGCCAGTGCAGCAGCAGGAGCGCGAAGGTGGTGGAGGTCCACTTCGGGTTGTAGAGGCCGTTGGCCCAGCGTCCGTCCGGATCCTGGCGGGCCAGCAGTTCGGCGCCCCGGCCGTCCCGGGCGACCTTCGCGCGCTCGGCGCGAACCTGGGGCGGCGGCGCATCGAGCAGGTCCCGGAGCGTCTGCCAGACGCCGGATGGATCGCCGGCGAGGAGCCAGTCCACTACCGGCGGCGGCAGCCCGCCGGGCTGCGGTGAGGCTCCACAGACGCCCACATGGTGATTCTCCCACTGGGCGCAGCCGGCGTCAGCCTGCGGTGCCGATGTCGATGGGGAAGGTCATGAAGGCGGGGGTTTCGTAGGGATGGGCGTACAGCATCGCGCGGACGACGGCGGCGCGCAGCAGCCGCGGATAGATCGCCTCGATGCGCACTTCCGGCACTTCCTCCGCCCGCCCGACAGCCCCGATGGTCGGGTTGGCGCCGGCCAGCGGCGTGAACCGTCCGGTTCCCTCGGTGACAAAGGAGCAGTGGGAGTAATTGCCCAGCCGCCCGGCGCCGGCGTCGCCGATCGCCTGAAGAACGACGGCGGCAGCCTCCTTGGGTGTGTACACCACGATGCAGTCGAACTGTTCCATGCCGTCTATCCTGCCAATTACTGGCGGTGCTCGAAGACGTTGTCCGCCCTGATGTTGCAGAAGGTGGTCATGCCGCCATCTGATCGGCCTCGGGTTGGGCCGTCCCGCAGGGAGCGGCTGCCGCTGATCTGACCGAAGGTGCCGATTCGGTACTTGGCGCAACTTAGGGTACTCTGGAACCTGCTTCAAATTGGAGGATTCGCCTAGCGGCCTATGGCGCACGCCTGGAACGCGTGTTGGGTTAACGCCCTCGGGGGTTCAAATCCCCCATCCTCCGCCAAGCGAAAAGCGGCCCTGACCTGCGGAAACGTCGGTCGGGGCCGCTTTGTTCCGCCCGCCTTCTCAGGCCCGGCCGAAGACCGCGACCAGGAAATCGGAGTCCGCCTCGAACGGGCGCAGGTCCCAAGTGGCCAGCCGCAGCTGGCACGTCAGGCCAGCGGCTTCGGCATCGGCAAAGAACTGCTCGAAGGCATAGCCGCGACCGGCGCCGAAGCCAGTGACCAGCCGGCCGCCGTCGGCCAGATGGGCACCCAGACGTTCCAGGACCTTCGGCGCGGTGCCGGGTGCCAGGAAGGTCATGACGTTGCCCGCGCATACGATGATGTCGAACGGGTCCTCGATGCCCTGCGCCGGCAGGTCAAGTTCGGCCAGGTCGCCAACCAGCCACTGTACGCCCGGGTGGTCGCGCCGGGCCGCCTCGATCAGCTCGGAATCGACGTCCACGCCGACGACCTGGTGCCCGCGGTTGGCCAGTTCGCCGCCGACTCTGCCCGGGCCGCAGCCGGCGTCCAGGATGCGGCTGCCACGGGGCACCATCGCATCAACCAGCCGGGCTTCCCCGTGCAAGTCCGCGCCCTCGGCCCGCATCTTCTCGAAGCGCTCGATGTACCAGGCGGAGTGTCCAGGGTTCGCCCGTTTCTGGGCCTCCCACAAAGTTTCTTCCCTCACCCTGACAAGCCTAGCGCGAGGGGGCCCCGTCCGAGCGAACCGAGGGCGGGGAAGCGCGACGGCGCTAGCGCGAGGGGTCCCCGTCCGAGCGAAGCGCGACGGCGCTAGCGCGAGGGGCCCCGTCCGAGCGAAGCGTGACGGCGCTGGATCATCCGGGGACGGTGCTGGGCTCCAGCCGCATCAGCTCCGCCAGCAGCGCGTCGGACCGCTCCTGCCCGGCCGTGTCGTAGGCACCGCCGGTAACCAGCAGTTCGTCCGCGCCGGTGAGGGCCAGCAGTTCCTCCAGCCGCTCGCCGACGTCGGAGGCTGTTCCGTGGACCGATGACGCCAGGACGGTGTCAATGATGCCGCTTTCCCGCGGAGTAGAGGAACGGTTCCGCAGCGCCGCGGCGGGTTCCAGCGGCGGGAATTCTCCCCGGGTCCGGGCGTGCGCCATCGCCCAGGCCTCCGGCAGCAGCAGGTCCCTGGCCGCTGCCGCTGAATCGGCCACCGCCACGTTGACGGACGCAATGACGTGCGGCTCCGCGTAGCGCTCCGACGGGCGGAAGTTGTCCCGGTAGCGCTCCAGCACGGTGCGGGAGCCGGGCTGGGCGGACTTGGCCAGTGCCGGGCCGCCGAGTACGACGGCGAGTCCCGCCCGGGCGGCGATGTCGGCGCCCTTGACGGTGGCCAGGACAAAGACGGGAGTCGCAGACCCGTCGCGGGGCCGTGCGGTGATGCCGGCAGTGCCGGACAAATAACCGAGAAGTTCGCCGAGGTCCTGTTCGAAGCCGTCTGCGGCTTCCTTGCCCTGCCGGAGGGCCGTGCGCACGGCGGGGGTGAATCCGACGGATCGGCCGACACCCAGGTCGATGCGTCCCGGGAAAAGTGCCTGCAGCGTGGCTGCCTGTTCGGCGACGACCAGGGGCTGGTGGTTGGGCAGCATGATTCCGCCGGAACCGATGCGGATGCGGCTGGTCCGGGAGGCAATGGCTGCCATCAGGACGGCGGGTGCAGACCCGGCGATGCCCGGAACCCCGTGGTGCTCGGCCACCCAGTAGCGGTGGTACCCGAGTGCCTCCGCACTCCGGGCGCGGTCGACGGTTTGCCGCAGGGCTTCGGATTCGGTGTGACCTTGGCGCGAGTTGGCGCGGTCGAGGATGGAAACGGGAATCAGGGGACGCTGCACATCAGGCATAACAGCGCCGCTGCCCGGATATTCCAGCCGGCTCCGGTCCTGGCGCTTCCTAGGCGATGGCTGCCAGGTCCCTGGCTGCCTTGGCCGGGGCCAGGATGCTCAGGGAGCAAGGTGACTGAGCCGGGTCGATGCCCGGCGGCAACAGCCCGGCCGCGGCGCAGCGCTGCAGAGCCTCCAGCGGGTCCTGTCCGACCCGCGCCCGACGCAGATCGAGCACTACATTCAGGTCCTGCATCAAAGCGTTGGCACGCTTCGCCACCACATACAGGGCCTGGACGCTCCGGGTCGTGACATTGCCGCCGACCTCTATCCAGGCAGTTCCTCCGTCAATATCAAGCCGCACGAGTACACGCAGTTTGTGATCCATAATGCTCCGACCGTAGGCGCCGGAGGTTGGAAAAAACCTGCCGGGTGCGCTGCAGCCGCTGCCGGGCGGCTGCAGCGCGTGCCGTTAGGCGGCTAAGCGTCGTCCGCCGGGAGCAGCTGCAGCCGCCGGGCGATGACCACCGCTTCCAGCTGCGAGTGGGCATTGAGCTTGGACAGGATTGACTTCACGTAGCCGCGGCAGGTGTGGGTCGAGATACCCAGCGTCTTGGCATTGGTCCGGACGTCGTGCCCTGTGGCCATCAGCCGGAGGACGTCCTGTTCCCGGTGCGTCAGCGTTGGAACAAGGGTGCCGTCGTCGGGCTGACGTTTGGCGGACAGCAGGGACAGCAGCGACGGATCGACCATCATGTTTCCCTGCCGTGCATGCCGCAGGGTGTCCAGCATCGTGGCCAATGAGCCGCCCTTCGGCAGGAAGGCGCACACCCCGATGGCCGCTGCGCGTTCCAGGGCTTCGGCTGTGGGATGCCCGGTGAGGATGACTATCCTCGTGTCCGGCGCCTGCGCCAGGATGCGCTCCGCGGCCAGGACACCGGTCCCGTCCGAAAGGTGGTAGTCCATGACCACCACGTCGGGCCGGAGCAGCAGGCAGAGTTTTACGCCTTCTTCCACGCTGCGGGCGTGCCCGGCGCTGATCAGGTCCGGTTCCCCGTCAAGTGCGTAGGTGAGCAGTTCGGCAAAAGTCGTGTGGTCGTCGACGACCAGCACCCGTGCCTGTTCCAATGCAGCATCAACCGCCATAATGATCCCCCAATCTGCGGTCCCCCCAAGGACACTCCTGGCTTCGAAGGCTGGCTGGCCCCGAAACACCGTGCAGACCAATGTAACCCATGTCACTCACAAAACGGTAACGAAAGACCGCGCGTGGTGTGATTTCGTGTGATTCCGTTCAAAGCCTTTTGACACCGCGGCAATGCAGCCGAAACAACGGCCGGCCAAGGTGGAGGGATGAAGCGCGGAAGAACGAACCAGAGCAGAGGATCCGCGACTGCGGCCGAATTGTCCTGCGAAGTGTGCGGCCAGCTGCCCGAACCGCACAAACCCCGCCGGACCGTGGCCAGCGTGGCGGCCATCCTGCCGATTGAGCTGCTGGTGCATGCCCTGGTGGTCAATACCGGACTGCCCTCCCTGGCGAAGGTGCTGGTCCTGGCCATTACCGCAACCGTCCTGGTGGTCTGGGTGGTGGAGCCGTCGGCCATGAAGCTCCTGCGGCGCTGGCTGCACGCGCCCGCGCTGCGGCGCCGCCGGCGGCTGGACGCATCGCCGGCACTGTGGCGGGTCAGGACGGTCCGGGACCAGCCGGGCGCGCTAGAGCGGCTGACTCACGGCCTGGCCTGCCTTGACGTGAACATCCTGAGCATCCACGTGCATCCGGTCCCCGGCGGAGCCATGGCTGAATTCGTGGTGGAGACGCCGGACAGCGTTGCCGAGTCGGAGCTGCTGGACGCACTGGAATCCAGCGGCGGCCGGAATTCCCATGCCTGGCCCACGACGGCGCTGGCGCTCGCCGATGGCCAGACCAAGGCACTCACGCTGGCCGTACGGGTGGCCGGGAATCCGGACGAACTGCCGCTGGCTGTGGCCGAGCTGCTGGGCGCGGACATGGTGCCGGACGCTCCCGGCCGGCTGGAGATTCTCCAGGGAACGACCCTGAAGGTCCCGTCCGCCTGGAACGGGCCGCTCTATTTTGCGCGCCCCGGGAAGCCTTTCACGCCTGCGGAATCCGCCCGGGCCCACCGGCTGGCCGAGCTGGCCGAACTCACCGAGCTGTCCCGCTCCGGCGGGCGGCTGTAAAGGTCTGAGTCAGCGGTTGGCGAGGTAGTCCACAGCCATCAGGTAGCCGCGGGTGCCGGCGCCGGCGATGACGGCTTCAGCGACGGAGGAGACGTAGGAGTGGTGCCGGAAGGCCTCGCGCTTGTGGATGTTGCTGATGTGCACTTCCACGGTCGGCACCTCGACGGCGGCCAAGGCATCATGCAGCGCCACGGAGGTGTGCGTGAAGGCGCCCGGGTTGATGATGATGCCCAGGTCCCGGTTGCGTGCCTCATGGATGGCGTCGAGCAGGACACCTTCGTGGTTGCTCTGGACGCACTTGACCTCGATCCCGTGCTCGGCGGCGGCTTTCCTGGTCATTTCCTCGACATCGGCCAGCGTGGTCGAGCCGTAGATGTGCGGTTCCCGGGTGCCCAGGAGGTTGAGGTTGGGACCGTTGACCAGCAGGATGCTGCGGGCAGGTGCGGCGGGGGCGGGAGTTGTCATGGTGCCAACCCTACCGAATCGGGTCCGCTTCTTTATGCCTGCCCGCCCAGCCGCCTGATGCGGCGGCGGGCGGCGGCCTCGCTGGAGCTTTGCCGCCCGAGTCCCAGCCGGACTATGCCAAGCACCACGCGCGCGGCGGTGCGCACCGGCAGCGGCACCGGCCCCAGCCGGGCAGATTCCAGTCCCAGCAGCCGGCGGTATTTCGGCTGCAGCGTGGACACTGCTGCGGCAAACAGGATGCGGCAGCCGAGGCGCTGGCCCGGGGGCAGCGGCGGATCGCGGAGCAGGCGCACCGCTTCCTCCACCCGGCCGGTGTGCAGCAGTTCGGCGTCGAAGGCGGCCAGCTGCGCCTGCAGTTCGGCTTCCGTGCGGGGAGGGCAGGGCACGCGCATGAGCTCACCGGCGATGGCCCAATCGGCGACGTACGCGTCCGGCCCGCCGGGAATGGGACCGCCAAAGGCTTTGTGCGCGGCGAGGAACGCCTCGACGAAGGCCAGGTGGATCCAGCTCAGCAGGTGCGGATCGTTGGCGGAATAGGACCGGGTTGCGCCGCGCGCATCCAGGTACGTGCCGGTGACGGGCTCGTGGACGTGGAGGACATGGTTGCAGGCAACCTTGGCTGCGGCTGTGTCCCCGTAGGTGACGGTGAAGATCCACCGGATGGTCGAGGCGAACCGGGGGAGCAGTTCCTCGCGGAAATTGGAGTGCTCATATACCCCGGCCATCGCGCCCGGGTGCAGGGACTGGATCAGCAGGGCGCCGATGCCGGCCACGACCGTGGACATGGAACCGTGCACCGCCCACGCGGCGGAATCCGGCCGGAAGTAGCCGGCGTCGTTCCCATTAGCCAGCTCCAGGGACCACTGCGGCGGGGTGGTGGAGCCGCCGTTGAAGGTGGCGCCGAGCCGCTGGCGCCATGACTCCACGATGCGGAACATGGCAGTTGCGTCCGCAGCTGTGGTCCGGTTAGTCGGCCTTGGGCGGGTGGAAGCCGCTCTGGCCGGGATTTTCATCGTGTTCGGGTCTGGCCTCTTCGTTGTACTCGACCATCGGATTGACGCCCGGCACGAACTGTCCGGCGTTCAGCAGGGAAGAGGTGTAGTGCTTCTTGTCGAATTCCGCCGCGGACTCGTGCTCCACTCCGGTGGCGTTGATGTCCTCGCGCAGATGCTCATCCTCGGGCAGCAGGGGCCGCCCGTGTCGCTGTGGCTCTTTCATGCATCCAGCAAACCAGCTTGCGGGGGCAGGCACAACGGCATTTTCACCGGCGCCTTATGACCCCGGCACGGCCTCCCGCAGGATGATGTCCACCGGGTGTGCCAGGGACCGGCCCCGCTCCACGAAACCGGACCGGTTCACCGAGTCATCACGCAGGATCTCGGTGACCGAACCGAGGAAACGGGACAGATCCACCTTGTCTTCCGGGGCGGCCAGCAGCAACTGGAAGCCGAATTCATGCAGGGCGTTGATGCTGGCCTCGGCGAAGGAGAGGCTGGATTTCACGAAGGCCTCATCCATCATGACCGTGCCGTACGTACTGAAGCCCTGGGTGACGATGCCCAGCTGGTACGCCAGCGCGGCGGCCATGATGAAGGCCGTGAACCGCTGCCCCTCGCCGCCGGACATGAGGCCCGCCTGCAGGTTGGTGAACGCATGGCCGTTACCCAGCCGATTGGTGCAGGTGATGGAAACGTGCCCGCGCACGTCCAGCACCTCGGCCCGCCAGCGGCGCTCGTCGTGGTCCTTGAGCCGGTCGACGATCCGCTCCAGCGCCAGGTACTGCGCGTCCATTTCCGCCTCGGTCTGCCGCCGGCCCATGATGGGAAGGGCGTTTTTGAGCGCGGTCCGGAATGCGTGCGCCGCGTCCGGAACGGCGGCCTGGATCTCGATCTCCAGGCGGCTGTCCGCGTGGTACTCGACCCGGCCCAGGATCTGGTTCAGCGGCAGCAGCCGCTGGGCGATGACCCGCCGCTCCTCGTCCAGCAGCTGGAGCAGGTCGCTGAAGCGCTCGTAGGTGCGGTTGTTGAAGTACTCCTGGAATTCGGCCTCACGCTGGGGCAAGCCCTCGCTGACGATGTTCCCGTAGCGCTCCTCATAGGCCGGTGCGCTCTCAATCCCGGTGCCGTAGTCCGACCCCCACTTTTCGGCGAAGGTCTCGAAGGTGCGCACCAGTTGGTTGCCGGTCTCCAGCAGCGTCTTTTCCAGCTGGGCGCGCTCGGTGAGCAGTTGCCGCTCCACCCGGCCGACGACGTCGTTCAGCTGGGCGGCGCCGGTGACCTCGCCGTGCGGCGCGAAGTACGCGTCCAGGTCCTGCCGCACCGCGTCCGGCACGGACGCCGGCGCGTCCCCGGACTCGCCGGAGCGCAACCGGTCCAGGCGCCCGGAGGCGGCGGCAAGTTCCGCCTGCAGCCGCGCCAGGTCGCCCTTGAGCACGCCCAGGTTTTCGACGGCGGCGGTCAGGTCCAGTTCGGCGGTGTCCAGTTCGAAGCGCAGCTGCTCCAGGTCCGCGTTGCCGTCCCGCGCGTCCTCGAGCCGCTGCGTTGCGGTGGCGACGGCGGTCCGCTCGGCCTCGGCGGACAGCTCCTCCCAGCTGCGGGTATCTGCAGCGATCCGGCGCACCGCGGCCAGCCGGACGGTCAGCTCCTGCTGTTCGCCCGCCCGCTCCTGCGACAGCGAATCGGCCGCCGCGAAGGTGTCCCGCAGGGCCAGCAGGTCGGCGGCGAGCGCAGCGATCTTGTCCTTGTTGTCGAAGCCGAGCAGGAAGTCGGACGGCTTGGTGTGGCGGTCGTCCTTTTCCGTGGTGCCGGCGTTCCGCTTGACCGCGCCGCCCAGGCTCACGCCGCGGCGCACCGCGGCCAGCCCGCCGGGATCCTCGACGCAGACGTAGTCGTACCGGGCGGCGATCCGTTCCCGCACCCAGCGGCCCATCGGGGTGTCCCTAGTGACCAGTTTGCCCACCAGAGCATCGTCAGCGGTGCCGTCGACGCCTGTACCGTCGCGGTCTGGGGCCCTGCCGCCGTCGTTCTCCTCCCCGCCGGGCTCCT
Organism: Arthrobacter sp. B0427-1-12; assembly: GCF_059092905.1. NCBI lineage: Bacteria > Bacillati > Actinomycetota > Actinomycetes > Micrococcales > Micrococcaceae > Arthrobacter > Arthrobacter sp. B0427-1-12. The sequence goes on from NZ_JBNHIC010000004.1 coordinate 126,689, forward strand.
GGCTGACGTCCAGGCATCGGATGAAGCCGCGCATGTCGTTGGCGCTGATGAAAGCGGTCACCGCGCGCATGTGCTCGCCCGGCACCAGCAGCGTGGTGGCCAGCGGCCGCAGCGCACGCTCGGCGGCCGGACGCCAATGGGCGTGCTCCGGCGCCACGTCGATCAGTTCGGCGGCGAACGGCATCTGCTCCTCCGGGATGCCGGTGCCTGCGCTGATCCGGGCCCGCCGGTCCAGGCTGTCCTGGCGGATGTTGCTGGTACGGCGGCGGAAGGACTCGATCTCCTGCTCCAGCTCCCGGATCCGGCCCTTGAGCGTCCATGCCTGCCCCTGTGCGTCGTTGCTGCGCTCCTTGGCCGCGTCCGCTTCGCGGGCCAGCGTCCGGGACAGCTCGGCGGCGCGGCTGCGCGCCGTGGCCAGGCCGGCGGGGGACCAGTCGGTCTCGATCCCGGCGGCGGCCAGATCCGCGCGCGCCGCGGCTTCGGTGGCTTCCCGGCCCTGCAGTTGTACGACGGCGGCCGCCAGCTCCCGCTCCAGCGTCGCGATCGCGCCGCCGCCCTGGGCGCTGTAGCGCTCGGCCAGGTCCGCTGCCTTCTGCTTCAGGGCGGCGCGGTGTGCCTCGGCGGCGGCCAGCTCCGCTTCCTTGGCCGCGGTCTGGGCGGCAAGCCGGTCATGCTCCCGCTCGTGCAGCGTGCGTTCCAGCTGCTGCCGGTACAGCGGCAGGGCGTCCTCGGCCAGGGCACGGTTGGCCTCCAGCGCGGCGGCCGACTCCTGGTGGAGCCGGTGGCGGGCCGGTACCTCGGCCAGATGGTCGCGCTGCTGGCGGGCGCGTTCCAGCTGGCGGCGGATGCTGCTGAGGTGGCTGAAGTCCTCCACCGCCTCCTCGGCGGCCAGCAGCGTCTTCGGTTCGTCCAGGACGTGATGGCGGAAGAAGTCGTTGACGGTTCCGCCCAGGCCCTTGCCGGCCTGCAGCATGCGCAGCAGGCCGAAGGCCTTCTCATTCTCGACCCCGAGGACCTGCCGGAAGCGTTCGGCGAACTGCTTGTGCGAGTCGAAGGCCTGGCTGCCGGGCAGCATCGCCTCCAGCCCGCCCTTGGTGAAGCGGCCGCGGGTGCGGGTCTCGATCACGGCGATGTTCAGCGGCCGGTTATGGAGCAGGTAGAAGCGCCCGATGCTGTTTTCCGTGCCGTGGGCCGGCAGGTCCAGCAGTACGGACAGGCTGGTGACCTGGCCCAGGGCATTGTCGAAGGTGAGGCTGACCGCGGACCAGGTGGCGCCGTCGCGCTGGTAGGACGTGGCGGCGGGGCCGGCGGTTCCCTGGCCCCGTCCCGGTGCCGCCATGGGCTGGCTGCCGAGGCGGCCGCGCATGTAGCTGAACGTGGTGCGGCGTTCCTCGCTGGTGGTGCCGCTGCCGGTCTGCGCCGCCTCATTCATCCGCGGCCGCGCCTCGAGGATCTGCAGAATGCCGTCGAAGATCGTGGATTTGCCGACGCCGGATTCGCCGGTCAGCAGCGTGCCGGCGCGGTCCACGTGGATGGTGTGGGCGCCGTCGAACGTGCCCCAGTTGACCACCTGCACGGAGGCGAGGCGGTTCTGGCCGGGGTTGATCAGATCGCCCATGGGCAGGGTGACCTCGATGCTCACAGCAGTACCTCCTGGGCTGGTGCTTCCTCGACCGGCGCACCGCCGTCGTCCGCCAGCGCCTCCATCGCGGTGATGGTGTCGCCGATGTTCTCGTAGGGCAGCGCCAGCGGCAGCGCGGCGGAGATGACGTACACGTCGTCGAGCTCGGTGGGCAGCAGCAGGCGGCGCTCGTTGACCAGCTTGCGGATGTTCTGGTCCGCCAGGTCCTCCACGCTCTTGGCGTCGCGCTGATCCGGGTCCAGGTACTGCTCGAGCACCTCGATAATCTCCGCGCGGGAGACCACCGCCTCGTTCCCGGTACCGGCGTGCCGGTCCTGGACCAGGCGCATGCGCAGCAGGAGCAGGGTTTCCTCCCGCGTCATCTCGCGCTGGCGCTGCAGTGCGGTGGTGTGGGGTTCCTCGACGCCAGCCGGGCGCAGCAGCGCGATCTTGCGGTCTTCATCGATCACCAGGACCAGGAACAGCTCGCTCAGCCGCGAACGGAGGATCTCCTGATGGTCCACGATGGTGCCGAACACCTTGTCCGTGCTGTTGCCGTCGATGTACGGGCCGCGGAGCAGCCGGATCAGGGCCTGGCGCAGCTTCAGCGGCAGCCGGCCGGTGTCCCCGGCGAACAGCTCGGGGCCGTCGGCCAGGCGGTCCCGCACGAGGGCGGCAGGAGCCTCGGGGAACACGGCCTCGCCGCTGTCGGTGCCGGCGTCGGTATAGGGCTCAGGCATGGAAGGCTGCTTTCCGGAAGGTAACGGTGGGTAGGTGGGCGATGCGCTCGGTCCCGTCGATCTGCGTGAACCGGACCTCTTCACGCCGGAGGGGATCCGGTGGGGCGCCCTGGTTCAGGGCGGCGTGGAGCAGCGCGCGGATGCTGTTCAGGTGCCGGTGCTCCGGCGGCAGGTGCCCGAAGACCTGTGCCAGGGTCGCCTCTCCGGCCGCCGCGAGGGCGCGTCCGACGGCGGCACGCAGCGCTTCGGGGTCGGCCTGCGGTGTGCGGGGCGAGCGGCGGGGGATGTCCGCCTCGCTGAACGTCGCGGGGGCGGCCAGCTTCGGCGGCGCCTGGTGGTCGTCCGGGTTGTACAGCCGGATCATGGCCAGGGATTCGAACTGGGATCCGTACAGCTGCGGTGCCGGCACGACGGCGGCGCGCCGCCGGGTGCGGGGGGCCTTGTGGATGGCGGTTTCAGCGGCCCGGATCAGCCGGCGCAGCTGGACCGATTCGCGGTACTCGTCGCTTTGCACGTAGGTGTGCATGCTCTCCGAGAGCCGGCCGTAGATCCGCTGGATTTCCGTGGCCTGCTCGCGCAGATCGGCCACCAGCCGGTACAGGGTCTGCCGGTCCTCGGCGCTCATCGCCTCGGTAAAGTCCCGCTCCAGCACCGCCGCGGTGGCGCGCCGGAAGCGTGCCTGCTGGTCGCCGTCGTTCAGGAAAGCCGTAAAGCCCTCATAGGTGCGCCCCTCCACGGTGCTGCGCAGCTTCTTGTCCGCCTCCAGGATCTCCCCCATGGTGATGCCCTTGCTGGCGTTGCTCTCGATGATCTCCTGGCGGAGCGAATGCAGCATGCGCTCCAGGCCGTCGCGCATCCGCTTGAAGTCCGCCGGCAGGCCGGCGGCGAGGTCGAGGACGTCGTGGGCGGCCTCCAGTGCCGTGGCATCGGGGAGGGTATGCGGTGCTTCGCCGGCTTCCAAGGCCCGCAGCTGTTCCTGGCGCTCGGCGATCTCCGCCTTGAGGAGGTCGATCCGCGCGGCCGGGTCCGGGTCCGTTTCGTGTGCCAGCGCCTCGACGCGCGTCAGCAGCGTGGCCAGGCGGGAGCTGTTGAGGTTGGTCTTTTCGGACGTGAAGCCGTCCAGGTAGGAGAGGAAACGCACGGAGGATTCAGTGAGTTCGTAGACGAACTGGCCGCCGGCCCGGGGGCGGGCCAGGAACCGCTTGGCCACCCACTCGTCGCAGTAGCTTCGCCCCGTGGCGTCTTCCCGGAGCTGGACGCCCTGGCGGCGCAGCTCGGTCAGGAAGGTGTCTGTCGCGGCGTGGAATTCCTCCAGCGGAACGCGCGGCCGGGGCCGGGTGAAGGCAGCCCGGAACAGTGCCGGGATCCAAGGTGCCGCGGCGGTGAGCTTCCAGCCAGGGGAGGACTGGAGCGTCTGGAGTTCGCGCCACTGGGACACGGCGGTTTGTGTGAGGGACATACTGCGCTTTCCGCCCGCATCCAACAAGCAAACGGGCAGAGATGATCTTAACCCGCGGTCGGCAGGAAGCCCGGATCCAGGTCTCCGTCGGAATGGCTGTGCCCCGCTGTGCTCCGGCTGGGGCCGGGACAGTGGCCCCGGACGAAAGAGAGATAAACGTCACATCTGTGGAAGCGGAGGGGATCGGCTTCCCTTGGAAGGGGCATTTTCGCCGCGGCGGATGCCACAACAGCCACAATCGCCACACAGGTTCCTTCTGCCGCGGAATCAATGGGATTTTCGGAGCGGGCGGGTGGGTTTGTACTCTTCTTAGTCCCACGGCAAACAGAAAGACGCCTTGTGAAAGGCTGGGAAATTCCTGAGTGTCAACCCCATGAAAGCCAGAACTTTGTTCCGTATCCGAAATGTGACATTCGGGCGGGGCCTCGGGTACGGTCGGTCCTCGTGTTAACCAATTGCTGGTTAACAACCCTCGGGTGGATCGCCTAGCTCTGCCACTGCCCGGGGTCCGTTCGCTACAACCGCTTGGCAGGGGCGGGGGAACCATGATCGGGCTTCGCCAGAAGTCCTAGGGGTTAAGCCGCAGCGGTGTCCGGCCGGAATTTTCCGCAGGACGCCGTTCGGCCGGGTGACTCCCATCCGAACCCGACAGCTCACCTCGCAGGCGTTGGGAGAGGCTAAAGACTTTGTTTTTCACTTCATCTTCGGCACGCCACCGTGCTACTCCGGTCCGCACCAACCCGGTTAAGGGTCTGTCCAAGGCTGTCGTTGTGACCGCCGCCGCCGGTGGCCTCGTGCTGGGCTTCGGCGCTCCGGCCCAGGCGGGCGTTTCCGCTCCGAGTGGTGCCGCGGCTCCGGCCCCGGCCGTTGCTCCTGCCGCTGCCGGTGCTGCCACCCACACCGTCCAGCCGGGTGACACCATGGGTGCCATCGCCGCCAAGCATGGTGTCCCCCTGAACGCCCTGCTGTCGCAGAACGGTCTGGGCCTGTTCACCACTATCTTCCCCGGCCAGGTCATCCAGCTGCCCGGCGCCGGCGCTGCTGCCCCGGCCGCCGCTCCCGCTGCCGCACCGGCCGCTGTCGCCCCGGCTGCTGCACCCGTTGCCGCTCCGGCTGCTGCTCCGGCCGCTCCGGCCGGCGGCATCCAGCTGGCCTCCAGCCAGATCAACGGTGCCCCTGCTTCCAGCGGCATCGGTGCGGCCCTGGTGGCCTCCGCCCAGAGCCAGCTGGGCACCTACCAGGACTGCACCGCGATGGTGGAGAAGGCCCTGCGCTCCGTCGGCAAGTCCGTCGGCGACATCGCTCCGGAGCACTTCTACCGTTACGGCAGTGTTGTATCCACCCCGCAGCCGGGCGACCTGATGATCCGTCCGGGCCACGTTGCCATCTACATCGGCAACGGCCAGGCCATCAGCGGTGGCTGGAACGGCATCGAGACCGCCGTGCACCCCGCGTCCTATCTGGGTGGCTCCACCTTCGTTCGCGTGAGCTAATTACGCGGCAGGTAGCCAGCCTAGCCTCTGCGAAGGCCCCCAACCGATTCCGGTTGGGGGCCTTCGCCGTTAAGGATGCTCCTTGGCCCACACGGTCGTTCGTGCGCCCGGCCTGGGCCGTCTCTGCGGACGATGGGTCAGCGGTCGGACACCGTGAAACGGGTCTGGCGGTGCGCCGGGTTCTCGAGCTCGTCGAGGATCGCGACGGCCATGGTGCCGGTAGTCGTGTGGGACTGTCCGTCGCCGGCAATCAGCAGCTCGTCGGCGCCGAGCACCGGCTCGGTGGCCTCGCCGGGTGTGAACAGGGCGGACGGGGAGACGCCCACCCAGTCGACGTCGGTAACTGTGCGGAGGAACTCGAGCTCCTTGAGCTGGTTCTCGGGAATCGAGACCCAGGCCTCGGCGCCCGGCATCTGGCGGATGTCCTCGATGACGAGATGGCCGTCCTCGCCCGTGGTCAGGCTGCCGGCACCGAGGATGAAGACCAGGCGCGGGGCGTCTGTGCCACGGGAGCGCTCGACGAGCGACCGGGCCAGCTCGACGTGCAGGTGGGCCTGGTCCGGAGCGGTGCCGAAGGCGTTGACGACGGCGTCGAAGGCCCCGAGGTCTGCGGAGTCCAGGTCGAAGGCGTCGCGCTCGAGGACCGGGACGTCGGTCCCGAGGACCTCCGCGGCCTTGGCTGCGTTGCGGACGACGGCGGTCGCTGCGTGACCTCGTTTCGTCGCCTCTGCGACGAGGGCGCGTCCTGCGTTGCCCGTTGCTCCGATGATGCCGATCTTCATGGCGGTCCTTTCTGTTGCGTGCGGGCGATGCCCGTCTTCCGTTGGGGATAAGTACTTGCACCTTCAAGTTATTCCCGTTGCCGGGTCCGGTCATGCCGCTTACTGCGGTTTGAGTAATCAGGACTCCTGGTGCGCTGGAGTGGGGGAGAGGGAAATGTGTCCGACGCCGGGCAAGCCGTGGCGGAGTGCCGCCGCCCCGAGCTCCTCCAAGCGATGGAAATCGGTCACAGTAGTCTCTGGCTCGACGGCAACAGCTGCGCTCATGCCGAGGGGGTGTCCGGCCCAGCGAAGCCGGACGTCCCGGACGGCCTTGATGCCATCGGCGGCCAGCAGGATCCTTTCGGCGCGGTCCACGAGTTCCGGATCCACTCCGTCGAGCAGCCTGCGGCCGACGTCCCGCGCCGTGCCCCAGAGCAGGACCATGATGGCGGCAGTGATGATCAGTCCGACGATTGGATCGGCCCGTGGGAAGCCCAGCCGGACCCGATTGCCCCGGGCACCACGGCCAGCGAGGTGAAGCCGTCCGTCCGCGCGTGGAAGCCGTCCGCCACGAGGGTGGCCGATCCGACGCTCCGGCCACCCTTGATCCGGTACATGGCGACAAGCTCAGTGCCGGCGAATCCGACGAGTCCGGCAGTGAAGACCCAGCCCAGGTTCTGCAACGGCGGGGGGGGGTCAGGAGCCGGTCAACGGACTGCCAGCCTGCCCCGAGGGCGGACAGGGCGATCATGGCCACGATGAACAGCCCGGCCAGGTCCTCGGCGCAGCCGTAGCCGAAGGTGTAGCGGCGGGTGGCAGACCGGCGCCCCAGCATGAAGGCGATCCACAGCGGCATCGCGGTCAGTGCGTCGGAGAAATTGTGGATGGTGTCCGCCAGCAGTGCCGCCGAACCGCTGATAACGACCACGGCCAGCTGCAGCAGCGCGGTGGCGCCCAGTCCAAGCAAACTACTTCGACCGCCAGCTCCACATACTGGCTGTCCACATCGAGGCCGTATATCTGGTTATCTGCGTTTATATGCGGATAATTTCATTTGACCTGAGTAAACACAACCGGCCGGGCCGCAAAAAGGAACTGGGTTGCAGGTGGCCGTGATCCAAATATTGGGCCCTTCACCTGCCGTCCGTGGAGTGGGACGATGCCCATATGAACGACGAACACACCCCCACCCCCCATGGCCAGCACGCAGCCCAGCCCGGGAATCCGCCCCACGCGCAGTCGCCGGAGGACCTGGCTGCCATTGAGCGGCGGCGGAGGGAAGCCGAGGAGAAGCTGGAGAAGTACCAGCGTGAGGCCCATCTGAGGGCCGAGGAGGAAGCCGCGCAGGAGTCTGGCGAATAACGGGATAACAGCCGCAGATTTTGATGAGAAAATTCTCATCCCAATCTCATGGTGCTCTCACGGAAGTCGACGACATTAGAAGTGTCATCCCCAAAGATCGGCTCCGGGACCGGCCCCAAGGAACCGGATCCGATCCACTGGAGGAAGCCGGACGATCCCCAATGTTCCGGATTCCTTCATCTGGAGGGCTGGACCGCCCCAATCGGTCCGGCTTTCCCGCAGGGAACGGACGGCCCCCAAAGGTCCGTTCCCGCAGCGAGTGCGCGGGGGCTGGACAATCCCAGCGGTCCAGCCCCCGCTTCGCATTTAAGCGCCGAACAGCGGAAACCGGTGGTTGAGCGGAGCGCCAGCGGAATCGAAACCTGCGCAGTGATGGAGCGGTTCGGGGCCGCTGCGAATAATGTCACCGGTGGCTGGCGGTGTGGGGGTATGGACATTGAAGCGGCCGGCGGCCTTCCCACAGACGGGGTCTTCGGTGCTGCCATGCCCCGGGAGCCCGCGGCTGCCGGCATGGTGTCGATGGAGCGTTTCCTGGTGGAGTCGCTGTCCCGGATGGGATCCCCGCGCGTGGCGTGTCAGCCTTCTCCGATACCCTGTCCGAGCATGCCGGGTTTGACGGTGCCGCAGGCGCCGGGGACCTGTCCCGGGCCCAGGCGCCTGCGGAGGCCGATGCCCTGGCGGAGGCCGAGTCGCTGGCGGAGTTCGGGCTGCTGGCGGGGATCTGCGGCTGCTGAGCCAGGAGGAGCTGGTGCGGCTGCTGGCGGCGGCGGCGCCGGAACGGCTGCCGTTCAATCTGGCCGTGTCGGGGCTGAAGGCAGCCGAACGGCTGATCGGCTGGGCCGAGGCGCTGAAGGCGCGGCTGATTGATTCGCTCAGCCGGGGCACGGATGTTCCGGTCCGCCGGCGGCGGGCCGGGGAGCGCCGGTCGGTGTCCTTTGAACCGGCCGCGGACGGGATGGCCGGACCCACCCGGAGACCGGGGCGGTGCTCTCGGTCGGCCGGGACTCCTGCACGGTGCCGGCGAGCCTGCGCCGCCATGCCCGGATGCGGACCGGACCGGCCGGTTCCCCGGCTGCAGCCGGGCCGCCGCCTGGTGCGAGCTGGACCGCACCCGGGACTGGCAGTTCTAGCTGTAACAACCTAACTGGACGGCTTCAGAGCAGTCGCAGCAGGTGCAGCCGGATGTCCGCATGGCGCAGGTCTGCGGCCAGGCGGGTGGCGAAGGGATGGGATTCCAGGTCCCAGCCGCCGGAGTTGGCAACCGTGAAACGCACCTGCCCGCCGGCGCGCTCCACCGAAACGTCCAGCCCAGCCGGGTCCGCATAGGCGCGCACCAGGCGTTCGGCGGTGCCGGCATCGTGCTCGTCGACGGCGATCACCAGCGGCTCGGTCTCATCGGATGCAGGCCGCGGCGGCTGGTGGACGGCGCCCGCCCCCGCGCCCGGAACTTCCACACCCGGCGCCGCCGCGGCGGAAACCGGAACGGGTGTCCGGCCGAACAGGGCGTTCCATACCAGCCGGGACGTGCCCTCGGATGCGGCCCGGAAGTTCGGTTCGAACGCGAACAGGACAATCCGTCCGGCACCCACTGTTTCATCCGTGACCGCCGCGGTGCCGGCGACCGCCTCCAGCCGCCGCCCGTAGCCGGACACGAAAAAGTCCTCGCTGTCCAGCTCTGGATAGTGGACGGGAGCTGCCGTCCGGGCACCCGGGCACAGGACGGCGTCGTTCTCATTCATCGCCCAGACGAACGGGCCGACGCCGGCCGCCAGCGGGCTGGATTCATCCACCCGCAGCCGCAGCAGGCTGCCGGGAATGTCGCAGTCCGGCCGGCTGTAAGTGACCGAACCGATGCCCAGGTTGGCCACCAGGCGGGCGGCCTGCCGCCAGGCGACCAGGGTGCCGCCGCACTCGACGAACCGGCGCAGTTCAGCGGTCCCGTCCAGCAGCATTGCCCCGCTTCCCGACGCGCCTTCCGGAATGACAAGCACGTCGTACCCTGCCAGGGCGCCGGCTCGGATCGCGGCGGCGTCGATGACCTCGAAGGATCCCGGCGGCAGGCCCCAGTGCTCCTGCCAGGCGTGGCGGAACCAGCCCGCCGACTGCACTACATAGTTGAACCGGCCGTCCACCCAGACGGCGACCCGCGGCACCCGTTCCGGCGGCGGCAGCGGCGGCGTCGGGCCCGGTTCCGTCACCGCCTTGGCCCGGTGCAGCGGCCCGCCCGGAATCACAACGCCGGAGCTGCCGCCGTCGATGTTCAGCAGCAGCGGCTGGCTCCAGGCCGCGACGTCGTAGAAAATCGGCACGGCCGGATACGTGCTCTCATTGAGCATGGCCTGGACAAAATGCTTGCGCGATTGCGCCATCGGAATCCACCACGTTCCCGCCGGGAGCGTCGCCGGCCGCGGTCCGCGCCCGTACGGGCGGAAGTCCGGCACCTGCAGCGGTTCCCGCAGCCGGTACACCTCCACATCCGCCCGCACCAGGCGGCGCACCAGCTGGTGCAGTTCATGGCTGCGATCGGGACTGTCGAGCAGGAAGTAGTGCCGCACGGTCCGGTCCGGAACGTGCACGGCCACACTGTTGCCGGCTACGCCGGTGCGGTTGGGCATCAGCAGGCCGGCCTCGCCCTGCCGGACCGCCTCCACATGCGCCGCATGCACCTCCCGCTGCGCGGCCCCCTTGGCGGCCGCGGCAGCACCCAGCAGCGCCCACAGCGCGATGTACTGCTCCGCCACGCGCACCGCGGGCGGGTCGCTCTTTTCCTTCTCCAGGAGCACCCCGGCGGCGAGGAACGCCGTCGTCGACACCGTGGAGCCCTTGCCCGCGTAGAAGGCGTCATACGGTTCCTCGTCCAGGTGCCGGATGCCGGCCCGTTCGAACGCCTCGGCAACGGCCGGCGCGTAGCGCTCCCTCACGGCACTGACGGCTTGGACGTGCACCTCGTGGTAGGTCGGGTCGCCGTAGGGCGGAATCCAGAACGTCTCCCGCTGCGTCATTTCATGCGCATCCACCAGCAGGACCGGCGGCAGTTCGCGCGCCAGCTCCAGCAGGGCGTCGATCTCCGGCTGAGTGCGCGTCTGCCAGTCGCGGTTGAGGTCGAAGTTCCGGCCGTTGCGCCGTATATTCAGCTCCCGGCCGTCCGGATTGCCGGTGGGCACAATAACGACGACGGCGGCGTCCAGGATCGTGGCGGCCGTCGCATCGGTGCGGTCGGCCAGATCCCGAAGGACCTGCAGGCTGGCATCCGCTCCGGACTTCTCGTCGCCGTGGGTGTTCCCGACGATCCACAGGATCGCCGGGGTGCTGCCGGCGATCCGCTCCACTTCCTCCTGCGGAGCGCGGCCGTCCCGGAGCAGCTGGGCGTCACGGGCGATGCGCGCCAGCGCCTCCGCCTGGATGTTCTCGGGCTGTCCCACGACTGCGTAGCCCAGTTCGCGGCCGTGATGACTGCGCCGGGAGAGCCGGCCTGCGGCGACCCGGTCACTGGCGGCAGTGACGGCGTCGAGGTAGCGCAGGATCTCAGCGGCGGTGAAGTCCCGCTCGCCGAAGTCCACGCCGATGACATTGACGGGGGAGGGAACGTGGCCGGCGTATTCGGCGGGGCCGAAGGCGGCTGGCTTCGCGGGTTCCTGTTCTGTTGTTGCCTGCTCGTCGATGGACACGGCGACTCCTCGATGCCGGCGGTCCTTAACGGAGTATGAACCGGAAGTGAACAGGCTTTAAACGGTACCCGAGGCCCCGGCAGCTGGCCAGGGTGGATTCGGCGCTGCTGGCTGCGGCCGATAGAATGGGGCTTGCGTAGGGGAGTATCCACTTGCGCTGCGTACCGTCAGCACGCCAGGCATTGTTGCCCGGCCGGACGCAGCGGCCAGCCGGAGAATTGGCTGTCGGAGAGACTTATGTTCAGTCCTTGACCCCTAGTTTCCAAAGGCAGATAACTCCATGGAAGTTTCCTCGCTGGTCTGGAGCCTGACGATCGCAGGCATCGTCGGCCTCCTGTTATTCGACTTCTTCTTCCACGTCCGCAAGGCCCATACTCCGTCGCTTAAAGAAGCAGCGGTCTGGTCCTCCATCTACGTGGGCATCGCGGTGCTCTTCGGCATCGGTGTGTTCATCTTCGGCGGCACCGCCATGGGGTCGGAGTACTTCGCCGGCTACATCACGGAGAAGGCACTCTCCGTGGACAACCTGTTCGTCTTCCTGATCATCATGGCCAGCTTCCGGGTGCCCCGGGCCGATCAGCAGAAGGTGCTGCTGTTCGGCATCGTGTTCTCCCTGATCGCCCGCACCGGCTTCATTTTCCTGGGCGCGGCACTGATCAACTCCTTCGCCTGGGTCTTCTACATCTTCGGCCTGATCCTGCTGATCACGGCGGGCAATCTGCTCAAGCCGGAAAACGAGGAGGCGGACAAGGCGGACAACTTCATGATCCGCATCGCCAAGAAGTTCTTCCACACCACCGAGCACTACGACGGCGACAAGCTCTTCACCATCCACAATGGCAAGAAGGCCATGACCCCTATGCTGATGGTCATGGTGGCCATCGGCGGAACGGACATCCTGTTCGCGCTGGATTCGATCCCCGCGATCTTCGGCCTGACGCAGAACGTGTTCATCGTCTTCACGGCCACCGCGTTCTCGCTGATGGGCCTGCGCCAGCTGTACTTCCTGCTGGACGGTCTGCTGGACCGCCTCATCTACCTGACCTATGGCCTGGCCGCGATCCTGGCCTTCATCGGCGTGAAGCTGGTCCTGCACGCCCTGCATGAGAACAACTTGCCGTTCGTCAACGGCGGCGAGCCGGTACCGGTCATGGAGATCACCACCGGCCTGTCCCTGAGCGTGATCATCGGCGTCCTGATCGTCACCGTCGTTGCCTCCCTGGTCAGCACCAAGGGCAAGGCCATCGCCGCCATCGCCCTGGCCAAGCGGCACGCCACCAGCTACCTGGACCTCGAATACACGGCAGACCCGGCGGAGCGCGAGCGCGTCTGGAACCTGCTGGTCAACGAGGAAAAGCAGATCAGGCAGCTGGACGAAAAGTACCGCCGCTACATCCGGGAAGAGGAAAAGTTCATGGAGCTGATCCGCAACGCCCACGCTGCGCACAAGGAATACATTTCGCGCTAGCCGCCACCCGAAGGACGCCGACGGCGGGGGCCTTGGTCACAGGACCGGGGTACCCGCCGTCGTTCTTAATGGAGCGGCGGGAGCCGCACTCCGGGGAGGGCCCGCTTTCAGGAGGCCCGCCCGGCGTGTCGGCCGGGCCACCGGGATATCCTGCCGTGGACGGTCGGAAAGCGGGCAAACCGGACGGGACCAAGGAGGCCTCATGGGCAAGGTCATCTACTCCATGGGAGTGTCGCTGGACGGCTTCATCGAGGCGCCGGACGGCAGCATCGGCTGGACCAATCCGGACGAGGAACTGCACCAGTACTTCAATGACCTGGAAAGCTCGATCGGCATGCACCTGTACGGGCGGCGGCTGTATGAAAATATGGCCGCCTTCTGGCCGACGGCGGACGCGGACCCGGCGGCGACACGGCAGGTTGCCGAGTACGCGCGCATCTGGCGGCCGAAGCCCAAGGCGGTGTTCTCCACGAGCCTTCACGACGTCGGCTGGAACGCCCGCCTCTTCCGCGAGGTGGTGCCGGAGGAGGTCGAGCGGCTGAAGCAGGAGACGGACAAGGACCTGAGCCTGGGCGGACCTGGCCTGGCCCGGTCCTTCCTGCGGCTGGGTCTGATCGACGAATTCCAGCTGTTCATCCATCCGATCCTGCTCGGCGGCGGCAAGCCGATGTTCGGGCCATTCAGTGGTCCGGTCAAGCTGCGGCTGGCGGATAACCGCACTTTTGGCAACGGTGTGGTGCTGCTTCACTACCGGAGGTGAGCCGGGCCGGCGTGGGTGCTGGGCCGGCCCGGATGCCGGGCCCCTCAGGCGCGCCGGCAGTCAGCGGCATACGGGCCCGGCGCCCACCCGAGGATCCGGTCCACATAGCCCTGCGTCTCCTGGAACGGCGGCACGCCCCGGTGCTGCAGTACCGTGCCCGGGCCAGCGTTGTAGGCTGCCAGCGTATGCCGCACCAGCTCGTCCGCGTCGGTGCTGACCGGGGACACCTGGGTCTTGAGGGCCTGGAGGTAGCGGCCCTGCGCCGCGATCGACTCAAAGGGATTGAAGGGGTCCCCGCCGTCGCCGTAGAGCTCCCAGGTCGCCGGCATGAACTGCGCCAGGCCCTGGGCGCCGACCCGGCTGACGGCAGCGGGGTTCCACGCGCTCTCGGCCTGCAGTTGGGCGGCCAGCAGCGTTTCCGGCAGGCCGGCCACCCGGGCAGCGGCACGGATAGCCTCCCGGTATTCCTCCGGAACCACCGGCGGAGCCGGGTCTACGGGCCGGCTTTCTGCGGACCCGCTCGCCGCCACGGCGTCCTCGAACACCAGGCAGGTCTGTCCGGCGAGCGTGCGCTCCCGGTTCAGCTCCACCGCGGTGAAAACCAGCAGCAGGGCCAAGGACGCCAACAGGACGACGACGCCGGCACGCGGGGCGGGTGCCTTCGCCTCCGTCGGCGGTGGTGCAGAATGTGCTGGACTCCGGTTCATGGGCACCGAGAGTACCGCCCGAGTCTGAACGTCGCCCGGAAACAGCGGTGCCCCGGCCGCATGACCGGGGCACCGCCGTCGTCCTTGACGCCAGCTCTACTTGACAATCAGTTCCGGGTAGTACTTTTCGGTCACGTCCGGGTGGGCACGCAGGCGGCCCTTGAGCATGTTGGCACCGTAGCTGGCCAGCATCGGATTGTTCGGGTCATCCGACAGGCCGCGGGCCTCGGCCTTCAGCTCGGCCGGCAACGGCACCGGGTCGATCACGGCGTCCAGGCGCGGTGACCAGAAGAACGGCACGGAGTAGCGGTCCACGCCGGGCGGCGGGGCCTGGACGCGGTGGATGGTTGCGGCCAGGTAGCCTTCGGTGGCGACTTCCAGCATCTCGCCGAGGTTGACCACCAACGCGCCTTCGATCGGCTCCACCGGCAGCCATTCGGTGGTTCCTGGAGGCTGGACCTCCAGGCCGCCGACGTTGTCCTGCAGCAGCAGCGTGACAAAACCGTAGTCGGCGTGCGTGCCTACGCCCTGGTTGCCGGCCTCTTCCACCACGCCGCCGACGTAGTGGACCAGCTTGCCCATCCAGTGCGGATTGCGGTCGAACGGTTCGTCGAAGTAGTCCTCCGGCAGGCCCAGGCCCACGCCGATGGCGCTGAGCAATTCGGTGCCCACCTTGGACATCAGGTCCGCCCAGGCCATGGCCTGGGTCTCCAGTTCGGGCAGCGCGTCGTCGGGCCACTGGTTGGGACCCTGCAGCAGCCAGTACTTCTGGTCCTCCGGGTAGTCCGTGACCGGTTCGCGCTCAGGGGAGTAGTCCAGCTGTTCGCGGGCATCCGCGCGGCCGGCGGTCACCTCCGTGCCCATGCGGGTGTAGCCGCGGAAGTGGGGCGAGTTCCGGTTGTCCAGCTTCAGCCGTTCCTCGAGGGGCAGCTTGAAGAAACGCTCGATAACATCCCACAGGTCCTGCACCTGGCCTTCGGCGGCGCCATAGCCGGTGATCTGGAAGAAGCCGACACGGTGCGCCGCATCGCGCAGCTTGTCGATGAACTCGGAGTTGAAGGAGCCATCCGGATTCCTTGCCGTGCTCAGGTCCAGGACGGGAATTGTTTCAGGGTTGGCAGACATGCCAGCAAACTACCACCATTGTTACGCGGGCACTCGTGAGTATTACGGAAATCGACGCTGTCGGTCATATGGCGTAACTCATGGAAGATGAGAAAAGCCTCATGAAGTTCTCATAGTTGTCTCACCCCGGCCGTCCACAGTGGAGGTATCACAAGCACTCTGCGAGGAAGTCCGGCGATGAAGTTTCTATGGTGGCTCATAGTTGTGGCCGTGGTGGCCGCTGCCAGCCTCATGGTGTGGAGCCAGGCCAACGCGGTATCCCCCACGGAACAGTTGCGCGGCGTGAACGTGGGGGGCAGCGCCAGCGGCGTGGCCCAGGATGTTCCGGATGTGAGAATCCAGCCGACCCAGGCCCCCGAACCTGCGCCCGAGCCCGTTCCGGAAGCGCCTGTGGAGGCTCCACCTCCGCCGGGGGCCCCTGCCGAACCTGCCGCGCCCGTTACAGTGACGCCGCAGCCGGTGGCGCCGGCCGTCGTCGTTCCGGCCCAGCCGGTGCCCGCTCGCCCTGCGGTGCCGGTCCGGCCCGTGGTGCCGGTGCAGCCCGTGGTGCCGTTCGATGACCACGGCGGATTCGACGACAAGGGCGGACTGCGCAACGGCGACATCAACGAGAGCGACTTTGACGACTTCGATGATTTCGACGACGACTGACCTTGGGTGGTTGAATGCAGGGTATGACTCAGACGCTGCATGACATCCCGCTGACCCTGATCGACGGAACCGAGGCCGGCTTCGGCGAATTCAAAGGCAAGACCGTGCTGGTGGTCAATGTTGCTTCCAAGTGTGGACTGACCCCGCAGTACGAAGGCCTCGAGGCGCTGTACCGGAAATACCAGGACCGGAACTTCACGATCCTGGGCGTGCCCTCCAACCAGTTCAAGGGCCAGGAGCCGGGGACCGAAGAGGAAATCCAGGAATTCTGCAGTGTCAACTATGGTGTGACCTTCCCGCTGGCCCGCAAGGCGGACGTCAACGGCGCGGACCGCCACCCGCTCTACGCTGAACTGACCAAGTTCCGCACGGGCGAGCTACAGGAGGACATCACCTGGAACTTCGAGAAGTTCCTGGTCAACGCCGAGGGCAAGGTTGTCGGCCGGTTCGCGCCGAAGACGGCGCCCGACGCCCCCGAAGTCATCGACGCCATCGAGGCGGAACTGGGCTAGTTCCCGCAGCAGCTAAAAGCACGACGGCGGGAGGGCTGCAGCCAGGTGCGGTTGGAGCGCACGGATCGCGAACTGCTCGGCGGCGGTGGTTGTACTTATGCGGCCGACCGCGCGGCGGCGACGGCCTCGGCCAGCGGAGTGGCCGGACGGCCCAGCAGCTTCTCGAGCTCCTGCGAGCCGCCATCGAGCTCGCCGGCAGCGATGTTGCCGTCCACCGCGACCAGGAAGCCCACGAGCCCAGCATCCATTCCGGCCCCCGTCAGCGCGTTCTGCAGTTCCTCCGCGCCCAGCGCCTTGGCCTCGACCGGGGTGCCGGTCACCTCGGTAATGGTCCGGGCCAGGACCGCGTAGGTGAACGCGGGGCCAGCCAGCTCGTAGACCACGTTGTCCGCGCGATCCTCCAGCAGCGCGGCCACATCGGCGGCGGCAAAGTCGGCGCGGGTGGCGGCGGCGATGCGTCCCTCGCCCGCCGCATGCAGGATGGCACCGTGCGCCAGGTACTGGCCGAGCTGGGCGGTGTAGTTTTCGGTGTACCAGCCGTGGCGCAGGAAGGTGTACGAGATGCCCGAGGCGGCGATGGCCTCCTCGGTGGCCTTGTGCTCGGGCGCAAGCACCAGCTCGGTTTCGTCCGCGCGCAGCACCGAGGTGTAGGCGATGCGCTGCACGCCGGCGGCCTTGGCGGCGTCGATCACGTTCCGGTGCTGCGGAAGGCGCTGGCCCACCTCGCTGCCGGAAATGAGCAGGAGCTTGTCGACGCCGGCCAGGGCGGCAGACAGGGCCTGCGGCTCGTTGTAGTCGCCGGCGCGGACCTGGACACCGAGTCCGGCGAAATCCGATGCCTTGCCCGGGTCGCGGACGACGGCGACAACAGCGGCCGGCGCGACGCCCGCCTTGAGCAGTTCGGCGATGACGAGGCGGCCCAGCTGGCCGGTGGCGGCGGTGACGGCAAAGGTGGTCATGACGCTCCTTCGGGCAGGTGTACTTGAAGGAACAAGTAATCCAAGGGGATTTATTTCCCCGGCAGGTCGTCGTCGCCCAGTGCCCGGCCTTCCACCATGTCCACCCAGCGCTGCAGGAAGACGGCACCGGCGTCGTCGTGGATCATCTTGGCGTCGCCGCCCAGGTTCGCCGCTGTCAGCACCGGATACGGCTTGGCGAACACGCCGTCCTCCGGCCGGACATCCACGTGCGCCACGTCGAAGCCCTGCTCGTGCAGCCAGTCGGCCATCGCGTAATCGCTGCGTGAGTCCCCCACGGTGCGCCACGCGGCGGGCAGCGCGCCGTCCTCCTTCAGCAGCTCCATGGCCCGCTGCGCGCCCAGGTCCTTGCCCAGCTCGATCGCCTCGATATCGGTGGAGATGATGGTCGGCTCGACGCGGAAGCTGATGTTGTCGTCGCTGTCCGGGGCGTGGTGGTCCAGCCGGGTGACGCCCAGGTTGTGCTCGCGCATGAGCCGCAGCGCGTCGTCGTCGAAATGATGCTGGATGGACAGGTAGTCCCGGTTCGGCACGTCCAGCTGCTGTTCCACGGACACCATGGCGTGCTTGGTCTCGTCGAAGAACATGTAGGCCTGGTACTTCTGCAGCACCAGCTGCCGGACGGCGTCGGCAAAGGCCGGCGGGAGGGCCAGGCTGCGGTCCACTTGGATCTCGCCGGCGCCTTCGGCGGTGATGCTGAACCACACCGCGCCCTTTTCGCAGATGGCATGGATGCGCGCGTTGTCCGGAATGCCGGCAGCCAGCATGGGCTCCATGACCTGCTCGCGGATAAAGGTGTCCGAGCGGCCGGTATTGAAGATGAGCGGGATGCCGGCGGCGGCCAGCGTGCCGAGGTGGCCGAGGATGTCCTGGCGCACGGTCCGGGTGACGGGGCTGGCGATCGGTCCGTCAACGTCGAGCAGCAGGCCAAGCAGGGGAACGTTCATGGCTTCGATTCTGTCAGAGCCCGCGGCTAGGGTCGGTTTATGAACGTCGTAGTGGTCGGATCCATCAATGCCGATCTGCTGGTCACCGCCGCCCGCCACCCGCAGCCGGGGGAGACGGTGATCGGCCGCAGCCTCGCCGTGCTGCCCGGCGGCAAGGGCGCCAACCAGGCGGTCGCAGCCGCGCGGCTGGGCGCAGCCACCGCCCTGATCGGCGCGGTCGGCAGGGACGGGCATGCGGGGGCGGCGCTGCAGCTGGTGCGTGAAGCCGGCGTTTCGCTGTCGGGCATAAGCACGACGGCGGAGCCCACCGGCGTCGCGCTGGTCACCGTCGCGGACGGCGGAGAGAACACGATCGTGGTGGTGCCCGGCGCCAATGCCACCCTGGATGCGGCGGCCGTGGAAGGTCATGCCGATGCGATCGGCGGCGCCGCCGTGGTGCTGCTGCAGGGCGAGATTCCGCGCTCCGGCACTGAGGCCGCCGCTCGGCTGGCCACCGGGCGGGTGGTGTTGAACCTGGCGCCGGTCATCGAGCTGGAGCCGGTGGTTTTCCGCCGCGCGGACCCGCTGGTGGTCAACGAGCACGAAGCCGTGCTGGCACTGAAGCTGCTGGCGCCGGGGGTTCCGCAGCCGGCTTCCGAGGAAACGCTGGCGGCGGGCCTGCTGCGGGCGGGGGTGCCCGCCGTCGTACTCACCCTTGGAGCGCGCGGGGCGCTGTGCGCGGATGCGTCCGGCATCAAGGCCTATCCCGCGCCGCCGGTCGAAGCAGTGGACACCACCGGAGCCGGGGATGCTTTCGTCGGTGCGTTGGGTGCCCGGCTGGCGGCGGGGGACAGCCTGCAGGCGGCTGCCGCCTTTGCCGTCAGGGTCGGAGCCTTCGCGGTGCAGAGTGAGGGCGCCCAGCCTTCCTTTCCCACCCTGGCGGACCGGCTGCCCGGCTGATGGCGCTCAGGCCGGGTGCCCGGCCTGCAGGCTGCGGACCTGGGAAAATTTCAGCGGCGCGGCATCGGCTTCGATGCCCACTTCGACAGGCGCCACCAGGAACCCGTCATGGTCGCCCAGGTCGACGCGGTCAACGACCTCCGCCACCATCCAGCGCGGGCAATCTGTCAGTATCGGTACACCGCGCGGCCCGTCCCGCCAGCTGCAGGAGGCGAACTTGTCCACCTCGTCGCCGGTCCGGCCGCCGAACAGTTCCGCCAGCTCCCGCTGGCCAGCGCCGAGCACATGCAGGCCCAGTGCGGACGCGTCGCGGGCCAGCCGGTAGGTGTGGTTCTGCTTGGAGATGCAGACCAGGAAGCGCGCCGGATCGATGCTGCACTGGGTGGCGAACCCCACCAGGCAGCCGGACCGTGATGCGGGCTGTGCTTCCGGCCCCGAGGCAGCCGTCACCACGTACATCGGATGGTCGAAGCCCGCGATGAAGCCGCCGATGTCCGGCTCCGGACCCATTACTGCTCCTTGCCCAGCCGATTGCTTCCCTTTTGCAGCCTGTCGATGTGCTCGGAGGCCTCCGCCTTGGTCAAATCCGCCGGCAACTCCTCCCCGGCCTCGCGTGCCAGGGTGTCCAGGTAACTGCGCTGGGCGGCGGTCATCGGCTCGTCTCCGGTGACCCAGTCCTCCGGATCACGGTTCAGGCCGGCGTCCGGTTCCGGCGTCGGGCTTCCCAAAGTCTCGCGCTCGTTGTCTGCCATGGGGTCCACTGTAGTGAGCAGGCCACCCCTTCGGTAGCATCGGCCGGTATGGAGGGATATCGAACACGCAGGTTCGCTGATCAAGCCGGCGGCGTCGAAATCCAGCTGCCGGCCGGCGATGTCACCGAAGGGGTCGTCCGGGTCGGACAGACGGTCCGCCGGCCGCACCAGCCGCAATCCCATGCTGTGGCCGCCTATCTGGACCATTTGGAGCAGGCGGGCTTCGACGGGAGTCCGCGGTTCCTGGGGCGGGACGCTGTCGGCCGGGACGTCCTCACCTTTATCGAGGGATCGGTTCCCGGCGCCGTGGTTGAGCCTTGGGTCCTATCGGAGCGGCTCCTGGCCTCTGTGGGCCGTCTGGTCCGGCGCCTGCACGAGGCTTCCTCGGATTATGACCCCGCCGCTGAGCCTTTCCCTCCGCGGCCGGTGCGGCAGGATGACTTTGAGCTGGTCACACATCTGGACGTGACACCGCAGAATACGGTGGTTCGGGGCGGGGAAGCCGTAGCGCTCATTGACTTTGACCTTGCCGGTCCAAGCACCCGTCTTATCGATTCGTACAACACGGCGATGCACTGGGTGCCGCTGCGCGACCCCTTCGACGTCGGCGGAGAATGGTTGGGCGCCGATCAGTTGCGGCGACTGCGGATCTTCGCGGATGCCTACGGCTGGTCCGCAGGAGAACGACGGCGGCTGGCCGGGTTCGGTGCGGAGCGCGCTGACCTGAGCTGGCTGAGAATGAAGCACTACGCCGAGGCAGTCGGCGGGGGGTGGGCACGGATGTGGCGGGATGGAGCCGGAGACCAGATCCGCCGCCGCCGTGACTGGCTGCTGGGCAACCAGTCAGGCATTGCGGCCGCCCTACTCGGCTGATACGTGCGCCGGCATCCCGCTGCCGGGGGTAGGCGCCTATTGCGCACCCCCGGCCTTTCTGAGCTAATGGCCTCGTGCAGATCGCCGACGATATCCGCCTGGAAATCCTGATCCGCTGCCCGGCCGACCGCGCCTGGTCCGCCTTCGCTGAGGGCAAGGATGCCTGGTGGCCAGGCATGGAGTTCGCCGTGGTGCCGGGAACGCCGGTGCGCGAACGGTGGGAAATCGAGGGCACCGTCCTGACCGCGGAAGGCGAAGTTGACGTCGTCGTTCCCGGCCGCCGGCTCACCTTCCGCTGGTCGGAACCGGGCTGGGAAGCGCAAACAAGGGTCACCTTCACCTTCCACGCGGACGACGACGGCACCCGGGTGGCGCTGGTCGAGTCGGGTTTTGCCGCGCTGTCCGACGGCGGGCCGCTGGCCGCCGAACACGTTGCCGGTTGGGCCGGGCATCTGCGCAGGCTCAAGCGGCACGCGGAGGCGGGCCTCCCGTAATCCTCCGGCAGGGGCTATTCCTCCAGAAGCTTCAGGCCCAGCCGCTGGCAGACTTGGGAGCTGCCGGGGAAGACCCCGACCTCGTCCTCGTAGAGGCAGGCGCTCAGTTCCGGCACGGTGAACGTGATGGTCGTATCCTCCGGGTCGAAACCGCTGTCCGGATCCAGGGCCTCCGGATTGATACCGTGCCGTGTCAGTGTGCCGTTCCGCCACTGGTCCGCGCAGTGCTCGATCGCTTCGGCCGGCGGACTGTTGCGCGGGTGCGCCAAGCTGAGGGCGTCATCGGCCTCAAGCTCAGGAGCGGGAAAGCAGCGGATGGTGCTCTGGTCGGCGACCGCCTGGCCGGCGATGTACACGCCTCCGGCCGTGGCCCCGGCAGCAATAAGACCGACGGCGGCGATGGCCGTCGTGCGTTTGATGCTTGGCATCGTTCCCCCTCATGAAGCAAAGCCTGGCTTGGGTGCCGGATGGAACCGGCCCACGCTTACTAGTCTGCACCCCAGGCGGCGGGACGGGGCTGAAGTGTAAGCGTGTCTGGCTAACGTTTCGGTCACGCGCCGGAAAAATGTGTTGGGACTCTCATCGCGAGTGCGTAACGTTCAGACCTTGTGCGCAGGGGGTGACCGGTGTTGGGTTGGTTGCATGCGGTTTCTGATTCTTGGCGGCACCGCCTGGCTGGGCAGTGCCATTGCGACGGCGGCACTGGGCCGCGGGCACCGGGTCACCTGCCTGGCGCGCGGCCAGTCCGGCAGCGTCCCGGACGGGGCGGCCTCCATCCGCGCAGACCCTGACGGCCCCGGTGCGTATGAGCAGGTCACCGGTGCGGACTGGGATGTCGTCGTGGATGTCTCCCGTCAGCCGGGACAGGTGCGGCGTGCCGCCGCCGCGCTCGCGGGCCGCACCGGGCTGTTCGTCTTCATCTCCTCCGGAAACGTGTACGCGGACCATACCACGCCCGGTGCCGATGAGAGCGCCGCGCTTCTGCCTCCGCTGGCCGGCGACGTGATGGAGAGCATGGAAACCTACGGCGAGGCCAAGGTCGCCTGCGAGCAGCACGTGCTGCAGGCCTTCGGGCCGGAGCGGTCGCTGATAGCCCGGGTAGGACTGATCGGCGGGCCGGGGGATATCTTCGACCGCACGGGCTACTGGCCGCTGCGGTTCGCCCGGCCTGCGGCGGCGGACGGCAGTGTCCTGGTGCCGGACGAACCAGGACTGGCCACCCAGGTCATCGATGTCCGGGACCTCGCCGCGTGGATCGTCGACGCCGGTGCGCGCGGACTTGCCGGGACGTACAACGCTGCGGGGCTGGCCATGCCCTTGCCGGAGCATCTGGCGGCGGCCCGCGCGGTGGCTGGCCATACCGGACCGGTTGTCGCGGCGGCTCCGGACTGGCTGCAGGCCCACAAGGTGGAACCGTGGATGGGGGAGCAGTCCCTCCCGCTGTGGCTTCCGCTGCCGGAGTACGCCGGATTCAGCGCCAGGGACAGCAGTGCTGCCCGGGCGGCCGGCCTGGCCACACGGCCGCTGGCCGAAACGCTCGCGGACACCCTGGCTTGGGAACTCGCCCGCGCCCCCGGCCCCACGCGGAAGGCGGGCCTGCCGGACAACGTCGAGAGGGAACTGCTGGAAGAGCTCCGTACCTAGAGCAATGCGGGAAAGGTAGGAACATCATGCTGCTGGAGAGCAAGGTAGCCATCATCTGCGGCGCGGGCGGTCCCATCGGCGGTGCGGTGTCCCACGCCTTCGCCCGCGAGGGTGCCCGGGTGTTCCTGGCCGGCCGTACCCAGTCCACACTGGACCGGGTGGCTGAGGAGATCCGGGCCGGAAGCGCAGGGAAGGACGGCGGGGCGGCGGAGACCGCCGTCGTCGACATTTCCTTCAACCTCATCTCCTACGGCGACGCCTGGAGCCCCTGGCCGAGATCTCTGTCGATGACTTCCTCCAGCCGATCAACCGCGCCATGCGCAGCCACTTCCTCACCACTCGCGCGGCCGCCCGGCACAGGGTCCCCCGGCGCTCCGGTGTCATCCTCGCCTTCGGCGGCGACTGCCCGCAGACGCTGCCCGGGCTGGGCGGCTTCAAGGTGGCCCTCGACGCCATCGAAGGCCACCGCCGGCAGTGGGCCTGCGAACTGGGTCCGCACGGCATCCGCGTGGTGACGCTGCGGACCGGCGGCGTGCCGGAGTCCATCCCGGCCGGGTTCCCCGGGCGGGAGGAGATCGCAACCGGCATTGAACAGTCGGGCCTGCTGAAGCGGGCGGCGACGCTGGCCGAGGTCGGAAATGTGGCCGCCTTCGTGGCCTCGGATCGGGCCCGCACGATGACGTCGACGGAGGTAATATCTCCTGCGGAGCGATCGTGGATTGAGGAACTGGTCATGCAGCTGCCCGTGATGCCTCCGGTCCCGCCGATGCTGGCAAAGGCTGTGGACCGGATTCCCGAAGGGGAACTGAGCTTCGAACCGAAATGGGACGGGTTCCGGTCCATCATTTTCCGCGACGGCGACGAAGTGGAGATCGGAAGCCGCAACGGGAAGCCCATGACCCGGTACTTCCCGGAACTCGTGGAGGCAGTGAAGGCGAACCTGCCGCCGCGCTGTGTGCTGGATGGCGAGATCGTGCTGGTCGGGGCCTCAGGGAACCGGCTGGACTTTGAGGCGCTGCAGCAGCGGATCCATCCGGCCGCCAGCCGGATCCGGCTGCTCTCCCGGGAAACCCCGGTGAAATATGTGGCGTTCGATCTGCTCGCGCTGGAGGACACGGACTATACCGGCCGGCCGTTCACCGAGCGACGCCGGGTCCTGGAGGACAGCCTGGCCGCGGCGCAGCCGCCCATCCATGTCACCGCCGCTACCACGGACCCTGCACTGGCGGAGCAGTGGTTCTGCTCCTTTGAAGGTGCCGGGCTGGATGGGATCGTCGCCAAGCCGCTGGCCGTAACCTACCAACCGGACAAGCGCGTGATGTTCAAGGTCAAGCACGAGCGCACCGCCGACTGCGTGCTGGCAGGCTACCGCGTGCACAAGAGCGGGCCGGACCGGATCGGCTCGCTGCTGCTGGGGCTCTATGACGACGCCGGCGGGCTGGCGAATGTGGGCGCGGTCGGAGCGTTCCCGCTGCAGCGGCGCAAGGAGCTGTTCGAGGAGCTTCAGCCGCTGGTCACGGACTTCGACGGCCACCCGTGGGCCTGGGCCCGGCAGGAGGAAGGCGCCCGCACACCCCGCAATGCCGAGGGCAGCCGCTGGACTGCGGGCAAGGACCTGTCCTTTGTGCCGCTGCGGCCCGAACGTGTGGTGGAGGTGCGCTACGACCATATGGAGGGCGAGAGGTTCCGCCACACGGCCCAGTTCGTCCGCTGGCGTCCGGACCGCGATCCGGAATCCTGCACCTATGCGCAGCTGGAGGAGCCGGTGAAATTCGACCTGGCCGAGGTGCTGGGGAGCGGCCGGCGACGGTAGCAGCGGCAGTTGCCCGCCGGCGTCGTACTTGGTAACCATTTCGCTACGAGACACGTTGCCTGCAGGTAACCATGTTTCGCTGGCTTCGCATTTTCTCTACGCTGGGGTGGGTGATCTTCAAAGCAGTTGGCGACGGACGCCCCTACCCTGACCATGGATACGTGACGCCTAAGGACTGGGCCTCCGTGCCGCCGCGGCAGGTGCGGCTCGATGAGCTCGTAACCACGAAGACCACCCTGGACCTCGAGGCGCTGCTGGCAGAGGACTCCACCTTCTTCGGCGATCTGTTCCCGCACGTGGTGCAGTGGCGGGAAACGCTGTACCTGGAGGACGGGCTGCACCGCGCGGTCCGCACCGCCCTGCACCAGCGCTCGATCCTCCACGCCCGGGTACTGGTGCTCGATGACTGACCAGCGGCAGGACGACCCCGCGAAGCAGGCGGATCCCGCGAAGCAGCAACTGCCGCACCGGCACCGGCGCGGCGGCCGCGACGTCGATGATCCGCTGCACTGGCACGGGCACCGGATCGTCACCGAGGAGGATCTCGCAGCCACTTTCGCCGGTGACGAGGTGGAGAAGTCCTCGGTCTACATGTGGCGCCGCATCCGCCACGGCATCGTGCTGCTGCTCCTGGTGGCCCTCATTGTCGCGGGCGTTTTCATGGCAGTTGCCATCTCCCGCGGCGACCTGAAGGTGCCCGGCTTCGAGCCGGAGGCGGCGCCGCCTCCGCCCACCTGCCCCGCCGGCGTCCAGAACTACGCGCCTAACAACACCGTGACCGTCAATGTGTACAACGGCACGCTGGAGGAGGGGCTGGCGTCCCAGGTGGGGCTTGAGCTGCAGCTGCGCGGTTATATTCTGGGCGAAACCGGTAACAAGGACATCAGCCAGCCCGGGCTGTCCGCGGTCATCGTTTCGGGCCGGTCAGGGGAGGCCGGCGCCTTCAACCTGCAGCGCAACATCCCCAACACCGAGTATGTGGCGGACGCCCGCAGCGACGCCTCGGTGGACATCATCCTCGGCTCCGGCTACGAGGGCCTGATCGAACCGGGGCTGGTGGACCAGACA
The DNA here is from genome assembly GCF_059092905.1 of Arthrobacter sp. B0427-1-12. Classification (NCBI taxonomy): domain Bacteria; kingdom Bacillati; phylum Actinomycetota; class Actinomycetes; order Micrococcales; family Micrococcaceae; genus Arthrobacter; species Arthrobacter sp. B0427-1-12. Next base: position 152,523 of record NZ_JBNHIC010000004.1, read on the forward strand.
CCGGCAGCGCTCAGCTGCCCGCGGTTAAGCCCGACGCCGGTCCCTCCTTCCGGGGGACCCGCACCTGCCGAGACCGGACCGGTGGAGCCGGCGCCGGCGGTACCCGACCCCGGGGACCTGTAGCCCGCCGCGGGACTCCCGATTTTCCATTCAACGGCAAGGTGGCTGTCGTCACACTCGCTCCGTCGCGTTCACTGGCCTGAGTCAAGTCGATGGGAGATCGAGGCAATGGAAGCGAACCGCTGGATAAGGGCCCGTTCTACGCGGCGCAGATCCGGATGGGGGACCTGGGCACCTTCGCCGGCATCGGCATCAACGACCGCTCCGAGGTCACCACCGCCGACGGGACGGCCGTGCCGTGCCTGTATGCGGTGGGCGCGGCCGCGGTGTCCGTCTTCGGCGGCGGCTACCCCGGCTACGGCTCCCACGTGGGCCCGGCCCTGGTCTTCGGCTACCGCGCCGGACGCGACATCGCCAAACACGCCGCCGAGCGGGGCGTGACCCGGCCGTAAGTGCGGTCAACGTTAGTACGGTTAGGCAGAGGCGGGGCCTGCGGTATCGACCGCAGGCCCCGCCTCTTGCGTTTAGTTGCAGCCGTCCGGGCCGCAGACCTCGCCGTCCTGGCCCTGGCTGGCCGGAGTGACCATGGTCAGCGGGTTGGCCTCGGACCAGGCCTGGTTCAGCGCACCCGCGAAGACCTCGCTGGGCTGGGCACCGGAAATGCCGTACTTGCGGTCCAGCACGAAGAACGGCACGCCTTGGACGCCCAGCGCCCGGGCTTCGGCAATGTCCTGGCGGACCTCCGCGGCGAAGGCGTCTCCCGCCAGCGCCTCGCGGATTTCCTGCTCATCCAGGCCAAGTCCGACGCCGATCCCTACCAGAACCTCCACGTCGCCGATGTCCTGGGCCTGCTCGAAGTGCGCCGAGAGCAGGGCCTCTTTCGCGGCGTCGCCCTTGCCGTGCTTCTTGGCCAGGTGCAGGAAGCGGTGGCCGGTGAAGCTGTTGGCGACCACCAGGTTGTCGAAGTCGTACTCCAGGCCGACGCCGGCGGCCTGGGTCTTGACGTGCTCGAACATCTGGGCCACCTGGTCCTTGGGCATGCCCTTGACTGTGCTCAGGTACTCCAGTTCGCTGCGGTCATCGTGCGCCGGCAGGCTGGGGTCCAGCTGGTAGCTGCGCCAGGTTACCTCGACCTGGTCTTTGTGCGGGAAGTTCTCCAGGGCCGCCTCGAAGCGGCGCTTGCCGATGTAGCACCACGGGCAGGCGATATCGGACCAAATCTCAATCTGCATACTCTCTGCAACCGGCTGCCGGGCGCCGCTATTCCACCTCCCTCCCCGCCCCACCTTGCCGAAGCCTCAGTTTCTGCTGACGACACGCCGTCCCGGACCGCAAAAATTGAGGTTTCGGCGGGGCGGATATGTTGAGGTTGTGAACCTGACTTCCACACTTCCCGCGTCGTTGGACCAAATGAAGCGTCCCTTGGTCCTGCTGTCCCCGGTGGGGATTATCGCCGTCGTACATTTTCTGGCCGTGTGGGCGCACGCTGCCGTACCGGCCGCGGCCTGGGTGGTGGTGGCGCTGGCCTACTGGGCGCTGATGGCCGTGGTGGTGCTGCTGACCACCGATCCGGCGCAGCGCAGGACCTGGTTCCGCGCAGGGGGCCGCGCACCGGTGTGGGCGTACGTCGCAGCCGCGGCGCTGGGGCTCTTCCCCATGCTGGGCATCCTGCTGCTGAACCTGGACCTGCTGGCGATGCATTCGGGGCTGATCCTGCCGTGGCTGCTGTTCGCGCTGATTAACCCGCTTATGGAGGAGACCTACTGGCGCGGAGCCTTGATGGATGCGCGCGGCGGGTGGCCGTTCTGGCTGATGGCGGCGTATTCGACCGTGTTCTTCGTGCTGAGCCATCCGCTGATGTGGGGCGTGTTCTCCGTGGGCAACCGGTCAATCGCGATGTACTTTTCCCTGGCGGCGATGGGGCTGGTCTGGGCGTACATCCGCCGTTCGGCAGGCAACCTGCGGATTCCGCTGTGGTCCCACGCGCTGGTGGATGTCGGCAATATGTCCGTCTTCGTCTTCATCAACGCATACGTGCCGCCGGGGATGTGAAGCCTTACCTCCCGGCGAAGGCTAGGCGGGGGCCAGGAGCTGGACCGCAACGTAGCCGATGACCACTGCCGCTGCTGCTATCCCCAGCAGCAGCACCACGATGGAGCGCTCCTTGTCCCGGGCGTAGGAAACCGCCGCGAGGATGATGCCCACCCACCCGAGCACGGACACCAGGATGTTGTGGATTGGCAGCATGATGCCCAGCACCATCAGCAGGGCCAGGACCAGGAACGCTGCCAGGAACCACACGGCGCACTTCCCCACAGGCTTGCACGGCAGGAAGTAGCGCTTCATGCGTCCCGGAGTCCCCCTGTCTGGCCGTTGGTCCGGCAGATGGTCCTTGGGACCAGTGTAGCCGCGGGCGCTGCGGCGGATCCGGGGATCCGCGACGGCCAGGACGACGGCGCCAACCGCCGCGAGCAGGGCCAGCGGCAACCGCCGTGGTGGCGGTTTCCACCCCGGGAATGCGTGCACGGACATCATCCTCCCCCAAAGACGAATGTGATCCTTCCAGTATGTGGCATGGGGCGACCGCAGCCGGCCAGTCTGCTCAACTTCCCAGCACGAAACCGGCGTGCCCTGTGGACACGCCGGTTTCTGAGGAGTTCAGGCCGCAGAACCTGAGCAGACTGGGCAGCGTTCAGGCGCCGGGCTCAGGCCGCCACGAGCTCCCGGTCTCGGTTGCCGTCACGGTTCTCGCACAGGTAGCGGGCGTAGGCCGGCAGGGTCAGGAAATCGGGGAATTCCTCGCCGAGGGTGACTTCCTCGAAGATCTTCCGGGCCTCGGTGAAGCGGTCGCCCTCGAAGCGCGGGAGCCTAGCGAATTCCTCCTCCAGCAGTTCGCGCACCCAGTACCTGCTGACGATCTCGCCGCACGTGGTCACGGCGCTGGAGTAGATCCACTGCCAGACCTGGGAGCGGGAGATCTCCGCGGTGGCCGCGTCCTCCATCAGGTTGTTGATGCCGGCCGCACCGTTACCGCGCAGCCAGGATTCGATGTAGCGGATGCCGACCTCGATGTTGCTGCGGACCCCGGCTTCGGTGATGGCGCCCTCCGTGGAGGCGACGTCCAGCAGGCCGCGGTCATCCGGCGTCACGTCCTCGCGCAGGCGGTCCACCTGGTTGGGTTTGTCGCCGAGGACGGAGTCGAACACCTCGCGGGCCACCGGCACCAGGTCCGGGTGGGCCACCCAGGAGCCGTCGAAGCCGTCGTTGGCCTCGCGGGTCTTGTCCGTGCGGACCTTCTCGAACGCGATCGCATTGGCTTGCTCATCCCGGCGGTTGGGGATGAAGGCCGCCATGCCGCCGATGGCGTGTGCGCCGCGGCGGTGACAGGCGCGAACCAGCTGCTCGGTGTAGGAGCGCATGAACGGTGCGGTCATGGTCACCTGGTGGCGGTCCGGGAGCACGAAGCGCGGGCCGCGGGTGCGGAAGTTCTTGATGATGGAGAAGATGTAGTCCCAGCGTCCGGCGTTCAGCCCGGCCGCGTGGTCCTTCAGCTCGTACAGGATCTCCTCCATCTCGAACGCCGCGGTGATGGTCTCGATCAGCACGGTGGCGCGGATGGTGCCTTGCGGGATGCCCAGCAGGTCCTGGGCCTGGATGAAGATGTCGTTCCAGAGGCGTGCCTCCAGGTGGTTCTCGATCTTCGGCAGGTAGAAGTACGGGCCGCGGCCCTGGGCGATCAGCCGCTGGGCGTTGTGGTAGAAGTGCAGTCCGAAGTCCACCAGTCCGCCGGCGATCGGGGTGCCGTTGATCAGCATGTGCTTCTCCGGCAGGTGCCAGCCGCGCGGACGGACCACGATGGTGGGCATGTCCGTGAGCTGTTCGCCGCGGAGCCTGTATTCCTTGCCCTCGGGCGTGGTGAAGTCGATCGTCCGGTCCAGCGCATCCCGCAGGTTCAGCTGCCCATTGATGACGTTCTCCCAGCTGGGGGTGGAGGAGTCCTCCATGTCCGCCAGCCACACCTTGGCCCCGGAGTTCAGCGCGTTGATGGTCATCTTGCGGTCCACCGGCCCGGTGATCTCCACCCGGCGGTCCTCCAGGCCCGGCGCCGCGGGGGCGACGCGCCAGCTGTCATCCTCGCGGATGTGTGCGGTGTGGGGGAGGAACTTCGGGTCCGAGCCGGCGGCGATGCTCCGGCGCCGGTCCCGCCGCAGCCGCAGCAGCTCCTGGCGGCGGGCCTCAGTGGCGTTGTGCAGCTGGACCAGGAAGTCGATCGCCTGCGGAGTGAGGATCTCTTCCTGCCGCCGCGTCGGCGAAGCCGTCAGCGTAATGCCATTCAAAGTAATCGGATCATTCATCGTGGATCGTCTCCTTGGGAGAAAAGAAAAAGTGAACGACGGCGGCCCTCACCTTTCGCCGAAACCTCAGTTGTTGCAGCGACACGCCGGGGTGAAGCTGCAACAACTGAGGTTTGGCGCAGAAGGGGTGACAGGAGCGCCGAAGGCGGAGCCCGCCGTCGTTAGTGGAACTGGCCCTCTTCGGTGGAGCCAACGAGGGCCAGGGTGCTGCCGTTGGGGTTGAGGGCAGTGGAGATCTGGTCGAAGTAGCCGGTACCCACTTCGCGCTGGTGCTTGGTTGCGGTGTAGCCGCGGTCTTCGGCGCCGAATTCACGCTCCTGCAGCTCGACGTAGGCGCTCATGCCTTCCCGGGCGTAGCCGTGGGCAAGGTCGAACATCGAGTAGTTCAGGGCGTGGAAGCCGGCGAGGGTGATGAACTGGAAGGTGAAGCCCATGGCGCCGAGCTCACGCTGGAACTTGGCGATGGTGGCGTCGTCCAGGTGCTTCTTCCAGTTGAAGGACGGGGAGCAGTTGTAGGAGAGCATCTGGTCCGGGAATTCGGACTTGACGGCCTCGGCGAACTTACGGGCCAGCTCCAGGTCGGGGGTGCCGGTCTCCATCCAGATCAGGTCGGAGTACGGAGCGTAGGCCTTGGCGCGGGCGATGCAGGGTTCGATGCCGTTGCGGACCTTGTAGAAGCCTTCCGGCGTGCGCTCGCCGGTGATGAATTCGCGGTCGCGCTCGTCGACGTCGGAGGTGATCAGGGTGGCGGCTTCGGCGTCCGTGCGGGCAATAATGACCGACGGCGTTCCCGCCACATCCGCGGCGAGGCGGGCTGCGTTCAGTGTGCGGATGTGCTGCTGGGTCGGGATGAGGACCTTGCCGCCCAGGTGGCCGCACTTCTTCTCGCTGGCCAGCTGGTCCTCCCAGTGCACACCGGAGGCGCCGGAAGCGATCATGGACTTCATCAGCTCGTAGGCGTTCAGCGGGCCGCCGAAGCCGGCCTCGGCGTCGGCCACGATCGGGACCAGCCAGTCCTCGACCGTCTGCTTGCCCTCGGAATACTCGATCTGGTCGGCGCGCAGCAGCGCATTGTTGATGCGGCGGACCACCTGCGGAACCGAGTTGGCCGGGTAGAGCGACTGGTCCGGGTAGGTGTGGCCGGAGAGGTTTGCGTCGGCGGCGACCTGCCAGCCGGAAAGGTAGATGGCGCGCAGGCCGGCCTTGACCTGCTGGACCGCCTGGTTGCCGGTGAGGGCGCCGAGGGCGTTGGTGTACTGGCCGGTCTTGGCCTCCTCTGTCAGCTGCTTCCACAGCTTCTCGGAACCGCGCTTGGCCAGCGTGTGCTCTTCCTGGACGCGGCCGCGGAGGCGGACGACATCAGCTGCGCTGTAGTCACGAGTGATGCCCTCCCAGCGGGGGTTGGCAGCCCACTCGAGTTCCAGTTCCTTGGCTGCTTCTTCAGCGGTCTTCGGGGCCGGCTCAAATGATGCGGTCATTGCTGTTCTCCTTGGTTTCCCCGGCATCTCTGCCGAGTGACTTCAGTTACGGCCTCAGTGCCGAACTTCTTCGTGAAAACGACTATTCCGCATGCTGCAAGGGGTTGGATAGATGAAAATGCTGGAAAGATTTGCTTTTCTTCGCGTATTCTCAAGAAATGACTTCTACGAGCTGGCATCGACCCGCGAAGGCTTCCCAAGAGACAGCGAACGACGGCGAGATCGACCTGATCAGCCTCGGTCGCCGCGTGCGGCACCTGCGCAAGACCCAAGGCATGACGCTCGATGACCTGGGCGCCGCCGTCGGCACTGCACCCTCGCAGCTGTCACTGATTGAGAACGGCAAGCGCGAGCCCAAACTCGGCATGCTGCAGTCGCTCGCCAAGGCCTTCGGTGTCGGGATGGACCAGCTTCTTGGCGCCGAACCGCCCAGCCGCCGGGCCGCCCTGGAAATCGAGCTGGAACGCGCCCAGCGCGGGCCGCTCTACGAGTCACTCGGGCTGCCCAAAGTCCGCATCAGTTCGCGGCTTCCCATGGACGTGCTGGAGTCCCTGGTCGGCCTGCAGAACGAACTCGAGCGCCGGCTCGACGAGCAGGCCGCAACCCCCGAGGAAGCCCGCCGCGCCAACACCGAGCTGCGCGCCGAAATGCGTGCCCGGAACAACCACTACGAGGACATCGAAGCCCAGGCCCAGGAGCTGCTCAAAGCCGTTGGCTTCAGCGGCGGTCCGCTGTCCCACCACATTGCCGCGGACATCGCCGAGCACCTCGGTTTCAGCCTTCAGTACGTCGGGGATCTGCCGCATTCCACCCGTTCCGTGACGGATTTGAAGAACCGCAGAATTTACTTGACGCAGGGCCATCGGTCTGAGCATGACCCCCGTTCGGTGCTGCTGCAGGCCGTCGGCCACTACGTGCTCGGCCACGAGACGCCCACCGACTACGCGGACTTCCTGCGCCAACGGGTCTACACCAACTACTTCGCCGCCGCGCTGCTGATGCCCGAGCACGCCACTGTGGACTTCCTGCAGAAGGCCAAGCACGCTAAGGAGTTGGCCATCGAGGACTTGCGCGACGCTTTTGCCGTGTCCTACGAGACGGCCGCGCACCGCTTCACCAACCTCGCCACCCGCCACCTGGGCATCCGCTGCCACTTCCAGAAGGTGCACGTCAGCGGGATTATCCATAAGGCCTATGAGAACGACAACGTAAATTTCCCGGCGGACCATACCGGCGCCATCGAAGGCCAGCCCGTCTGCCGCTTCTGGACCTCCCGGGCGGTGTTTGATGTGCCGGACAAGTTCCGGGCCTTCAACCAATACACCGACACCGCCGCCGGCACCTTCTGGTGCACCGCCATCACGGAACGGCACTCCTCAGGCGAGTACTCGCTGAGCATCGGCGTGCCCTACGCCGACGTCAAATGGTTCCGAGGCCGCGACACCAAGGAACGCTCCAAGTCGCTCTGCCCGGATGAGTCGTGCTGCCGCCGCCCGCCGGCCGACCTCGCCGCCCAATGGGCCGGCCGCGCCTGGCCCAGCGCCCGCGCCAACTCCCACCTCCTCGCCGCCCTCCCGCCCGGCGCCTTCCCCGGCGTCGACGAAACGGAGGTCTATCAGTTCCTCCAGGCCCACGCCGACCGGTAGAAGGCAACTGCGCACGACGGCGGTGCTTCCCTGGACGCGGACGTGCGGGTCAGCTTCGAGCGGCATGCGGGCATCGAGTTGCTGGGGTGAATTCCTAATCGCGCTTTTTCGGAAAAATGCGGTGAATACCGCAGATCGCCGTTTCCCACTGTAAATAGGGGCCGCAAAGATGACGCCGGCCACAATGTGATAAGCAGGCAAGTCGGTCAACGGTGATCTAGCTCAAAGGAAGATTACTTACTGGCTGTTTATTTGCTTTATTTTCTTTAGTCGATATGGTTTTTATGAAGCTATTTTAATTCCCGTTTGGCAGTGCTAAATGACGCAGTCGCCGGGAAAGTCTCTCGGAAGCTTCACTGTCGAAGTGCCTGAGAATTGAGCTGCGTGCTTTGCTGTCCCGATTCGCGAGTAACCGAACTCTGGAAAGGAGTTTCCGATGCCTTTGACGCACGAAGAACGAGAACAACTGGAGCAGTTGGAACGCGGTCTAAGACTCGAAGATCCTGCGTTCGCCGAGACACTGCGGACTGGTCTGGTTGATGACCCGTTTACGACCAGCCCCTGGGGTCTGGTCCTGCTGTTGACCGGCGTCTTGGTCCTTCTGGTGGGGATCGAAATGCAATTCATCCTCATCGGGGTTATTGGTTTCCTGCTTGTCGCTGTCGGGGCCCTTTATGTGATCAGCAAACCAAAATCATCTGATTCGTTGGGGCGCATCAAGCAGCATTAGGCATGGAAGGAATAACTATGTGGAAGGACAGAATTTTCTTTACGCTGACTGCAACTCCCCGAGACGGTGGCGAGCAGATTTTCCGCAGCAGCGCCGAACAGATCGTGGGCAACGGGGCAGGGGCAGCCAGCTTCAGCTTCGTTGAGATTTCTGACAGCACGGCTGAGCTGCGAAGGGAAATAGTCGGCGACCGGCGCATGGTTACCGAGCGGGGCCTTGCAGAGTACCTGGAGGACCTTCTGGCCTCGAAGGAGGCCATCCACTTGGACCTCGATGTCCGGATCGAGGCCCGCGGCCTGCCGCTGCCCGCGGGGCGAGCCGCAGAGTTGGCAGCGTAATTGCGGTGTGGCTGTGGCCGGTGGTCAGGACGGTTGGCCAATGGCGTACTGCGTGGTGAGCTGGTTCGGTCGGGGATGTCACGGTGGGTGATCGTGGAGAGGCTGTCGATCAGGTCGTGGCGGACTTCCTCGTCCTAACGCGCCGATCACCGGCTAGTCCCAGAGATTCTGTCTACCAGAACTCGGTCACGGCCAATAGAGGGCGGCACTAGGGTCAGCTCGAGGGATGCGGGCATTCCGATTCTGCTCTCCAGAATCGTTTTGTTGAAGCGTAACGCCGCTCACTATGATGTGAGGCAGAGATCCCGGAGGTTGGCGGAGCCTTCGGGGCATACGTTTATCATCAGCCACCGCCTCCAGATCCCACCAGGAGCACCCATGCAGTTCTATCTAGACGGCTACCGACCCGGCGACCCGGAACTCCGACCGGCGGCTCCCGGCCGCGAGGAGAACCAGAGTGGGCAGTTCCCGGAGGAAGTGGATGTCCTGATCGTGGGTACCGGTCCGGCCGGAGTGGTGCTGGCGGCCCAGCTGTCGGAGTTCCCCGACATCAGGACCATGGTTGTCGAGCGGCGGAACGGTCCGCTGGAACTCGGGCAGGCGGATGGCGTGGCGTGCCGGACCGTGGAGATGTTCAACGCCTTCGGACTTGCCGAGCGACTGGTCCGCGAAGCGTACTGGGTCAATGAAACCGTGTTTTGGCGGCCTGACGACCAGGACCGGACGAAGATCGTCCGCAGCGGACGGGTCCAGGACGTGGCCGACGGTTTGTCCGAGTACCCCCACGTCATCGTCAACCAGGCCCGCATGCAGGACTACCTGCTCGAGCACATGCGGAACTCGCCCAGCCGGCTGGAACCGGACTATGGCCTGGAGGTGACCGACGTCGTCGTCGATCCTGAAGGTGAGTACCCGGTGACGGCGACCATGCGCCGGACCACGGACGACGGCGGCGAGGACGTTACGGTCCGCGCCAAGTATGTGGTGGGCTGCGACGGCGCCCGCAGCGCGGTGCGGAAGTCGATCGGCGTGGAGCTGCGCGGCGATGCGCGCAACCACGCGTGGGGCGTCATGGACGTCCTGGCCGTCACGGACTTCCCGGACGTCCGCCTCAAGGCCGCGATCCAGTCGGCCAACGGCGGCAACATCCTGCTGATTCCGCGCGAGGGCGGCTACCTGGTCCGTTTCTATGTTGATCTTGGCCAGCTTGATCCCGCGGACCGGGAGGCTCGGAAGCGGTTCACCGCGGACTCGATTATCGAGGCTGCGCAGCGGGTCCTCCATCCCTACACCTTGGAGGTGAAGGACATCGCGTGGTGGTCGGTGTACGAGGTGGGCCAGCGCATCGCCGACCGGTTCGACGACGTCCTGCCGGAGGAGCGCGGTACCCGCAGCCCGCGGGTCTTTATCGCCGGGGATGCCTGCCATACGCACAGCGCCAAGGCCGGGCAGGGCATGAACGTCTCCATGCAGGACGGCTTTAACCTGGGCTGGAAGCTCGCGGCGGTCCTGGAGGGACGGAGCCCCGAATCCCTGCTGGACACCTATTCGCAGGAGCGCCAGGCTATCGCGCAGGAGCTGATCGACTTTGACACCCGCTGGTCCAAGACCATGGGCTCGAAGCCGAAGGATCCGAACCGGCCCGGCGACGAAGGCCTGGACCCCCAGGAAGTCGAGCGGCAGTTCGTGCAGGCCGGCCGCTTCACCGCCGGCTTCGGCACCGACTACTCGCCGTCCATGATCACGGGCGAGGACACCCACGAGCACCTGGCCAAGGGCTTCCCGATCGGCGAGCGGTTCCACTCGGCGCCGGTGATCCGCCTGGCCGATGCCAAGCCGCTGGAGCTCGGGCATGTGGCACAGGCCGACGGCCGCTGGCGGATCTATGCGTTCGCGGACGCGGTTGGCCCGGCCGAGGCCGACACACGCCTCACGGCGCTGTGCCGGTTCCTCGCCGACTCGGAGGACTCCCCGGTCCGCCGCTTTACTCCGGCCGGAGCGGACCCGGACGCCGTGTTCGATGTCCGGGCCGTCTTCCAGCAGGGCCACCGGGACCTTTCGCTCGAGGATATGCCGGCCTTCCTGCTCCCGCAGAAGGGGCCGTTCGGGCTGAAGGATTACGAGAAGATCTTCACCCCGGACCTGAAGTCCGGCGAGGACATCTTCGATCTGCGCGGCATCGACCGCCAGCAGGGCGCCATGGTTGTGGTCCGTCCGGACCAGTATGTGGCGCACGTCCTGCCGCTCGACGCGCACCAGGAGCTGGCGTCCTTCTTCGCCGGCATCATGGTCGGCTAGCGCAGGGCACGAGAACGACGGCGGGGGCCCACCAAAGGTGGGCCCCCGCCGTCGCTAGTGTTGCCGGTGATGTGGCCGCCGTCGTAGTCGCGCTGCGGATCCCGCGTGCCCGGCAGTGGTGGCCTCCTGAGCCGGTGGTAAAGTCAGGTCAAGTACGCCGTCCCGTTATTGCTGCGGGGCAGGCCGCCGGTCCGCCCAGGGCGTCCCGGCCCACGAACCTTACGCCGGCAAGCCGGCTGCGGGCGTTGCCGCCCGCCACTGCCAACGCCATAGAGATCGGATCCCATGACCAGGACTTCACGCCATTCCTCAGCCGATGCACGCCAGACCCGGCCCGGGCTCGCGAAAGGAGCCATGCGCATCGTGTCCCTCGGCGGACTCGGCGAGATCGGCCGGAACATGACCGTGTTCGAATATGGCGGCAAGTTGCTCATTGTGGACTGCGGCGTGCTCTTCCCCGAGGAGCATCACCCGGGTGTGGACCTGATCCTTCCGGACTTCTCCTCGATCCGGGACCGTCTGGACGACATTGTCGGCGTGGTGCTGACCCATGGGCACGAGGACCATATCGGCGGCGTACCGTACCTGCTGAAGGAACGCGGGGATATCCCGCTGATCTCCGCCAAGCTGACGCTGGCCTTCATCAAGACCAAGCTCCAGGAACACGGCATTGCCGCCAAAACCGTGCAGGTCAAGGAGGGGGAGCGCAAGAAGTTCGGTCCCTTCGACCTGGAGTTCCTGGCTGTGAACCACTCCATTCCGGATGGGCTGGCTGTGGCCATTCGTACCGGGGCCGGGCTGGTCCTTGCCACGGGCGATTTCAAGATGGACCAGTTCCCGCTGGATGGCCGGATCACCGACCTGGCCGGCTTCGCCCGGCTGGGAGAGGAAGGGGTGGACCTCTTCCTGCCGGACTCCACGAACGCGGACGTTCCTGGTTTCCAGATCTCGGAGCAGGATCTGGCCCCGGCCATCGATGAGGTCTTCCGCACCGCACCGCGGCGCATCATCGTCTCCAGTTTCGCCAGCCACATCCACCGGATCCAGCAGGTCATCGACGCCGCCCACCTGTACAAGCGGAAGGTGGCCTTCGTGGGGCGGTCCATGGTCCGCAATATGAAGACGGCCCGCGAACTCGGGTACCTGAACGTGCCGCGCGGCCTGCTGGTGGACTTCAAGGAGCTCGACAAGATGCCTCCCACGAAGGCTGTCCTGATCTGCACCGGATCGCAGGGCGAACCGATGGCGGCGCTGGCCCGTATGGCGAGCCAGGACCACATGATTGACCTGACCGAGGGCGATACGGTCCTGCTGGCCAGCTCGCTGATCCCCGGCAATGAGACCTCGATCTACCGACTGATCAATGATTTGACCAAGCTCGGCGCCAACGTGGTGCACAAGGGCAACGCCAAGGTCCACGTCTCCGGGCACGCCAGCGCGGGCGAACTGGTCTACTGCTACAACCTGGTCCGCCCACGCAACGTGATGCCGGTGCACGGCGAGCACCGCCATCTCAAGGCCAATGCGGAACTCGCCGTACGAACCGGTGTGGACCCGAAGCAGGCCCTCGTGGTCGAGGACGGCACCACGATCGACCTCAAGGACGGCGTGGCCCGCGTCTCCGGGAAGGTCCCGGCGGACTACGTGTACGTGGAGAATATGGTGGCCGGCGCGGCGACCGAGGAATCCCTGCAGGACCGCCTCCGCCTGGCCGAGGATGGCGCGGTCACCGTGCTGGCGATCGTCAACCCGGACACCGGGCGGCTGGAGGAGGACCCCGAGTTCTTCCCCGTCGGGTTTGCCCCGGCAGCCGGCGAACTGCAGAACGCCACCGGCATCGTGGAGAAGGCGCTCGCCGGGCTCAAGGGTGACAAGACGGGTCCGGAGGCCGAGCAGGCGATCGCGGCGGCGCTGCTCCGCTGGTCGGACCGGTCGCTGCGGCGCAAGCCTGTGGTCACGGTCATCATCGTCGAGGCCTGACCGCGGCCGTCGACCGGGAGATCACGGACCTGTGTGCGTAGTGCGGCGTCTGCAAGAACGACGGCGTGACGTTCCGTTTCGATTGCACCGGCGCCTTTGAGGTGCAGCAACTCTGTGCAGGCTCCGGGCTTCTCGCAAGGCCTTCCCTGTGTCGGAGGGTTCAGTCGTTCAGCCGGCCGTTTTTTCGGCGGGCAGGATGGAACGGCGGGGCTTGTGCGTCCAGGCGAGTCCGGCGGACCAGACCAGGAGCAGGATCAGTGAACCGGCGAGGAGGGTGTTCAGCATGGCGCTGGGTGCCAGGAAGGCTGCCGCGCCCGATATCAGCAGGGGTACGAGCAGGATTGCGGCCAAGCGGATCCATGGGGCTGTGGGTTTGGTGGCGTGGCGTGCGGCCGTCGCGGCGGCGACGAAGGCTGCCAGCAGAATGAGTTTGATGCTGTCCGTGTAGTCGATTGCGTGGAACAGGGCGAGGCTGTGCTCGGCGGTGGCGCCGGCGGCGCTCTGAGTGGCGGTGGCGGCGATTGCTGCCTGCCCAATAGACAGTGCAGCGGCTGCGAGACCGGAGATCGTGACGGTTGCTCGGAGTGGGTGCGGGGCGGTTGATGCCCGGGCGGTTCCGACGGCCATGGCTGCCAGTGCCAGCCCGGCGGCCCCGTGAACCAGAAGTGCCTGGATCAGAACGCTGCCGCCGTGTCCGAGATAGTGGGCATGGACCTGGTCGGCGGCGGCGTTGATTCCGGGACCGGTTGGTGCGACGGCCAGGCCGGACAGCCAGGCAAGCACATAGACAAGGGCTGCGGCCGAGGTCCAGTATTGGAGGCGGTCTGATGTGTTCACGGCAGTGCTCCTTGCGGTTCCGGGGTGGGGTGCTCGCGGGAGGAGGGGCTTTGAGCGGCCAGGGCTGCGTCGAAGCCGTCCACAAACCGTCGGTAGCTGCGGCCGACGTCCTGCGGCATTCCGAACCCGCCGCTTTTCTCCAGTTCAGCCCAGCCGTGCAGGGCAGCCCGCAAGGAACGGACGGCGTCAACGGCATCATCCCCGTCAAGGTGGTAGCCCCTGAGCACGGCCAATACGACATCTACCACCGCCGCTGCGGCGGCATTGTGGGTTTCGTCGTCCCGCTGCGGGGCGCGCACCGTTGCCGCATGCCGTCCGGGATGGTCCAGCGCGTACTGACGGTAGGCATCGGCAGTAGCGTGCAGCGCCTCCCTGCGTGCGCGGCCGGCTGCCGCAGCGGAGAGCCGGGCAGCAAGTTCTCCCAGCGACAGGATCGCAATTTCCCGGCGCAGAGCCTCCAGATTTTCGACGTGGTTGTACAGACTGGGAATGCGTACCCCAAGCCGCTTGGCAACCATGGCCAGGGTCAGTTGTGTAAACCCGGCCTCATCGGCCGCGGCCGCGGCCGCAGCCACTACCTGGGGCTTGTTCAGCCCGGCCCTAGGCACCGGGCTGTCCGTTCCTGAGGAAAGATATGACAGCGGGGGAGACAATCTCAGAATATTCGGCCTGTGGATAGTGTCCGGCGCCCGGGACCAGGACAACGGAGCCGGTAAGCCGGCCGGCAATCAATTCTGCTTCCACTGCGGGGGCGGGAAAGTCAAGGTCGTTTTCGCCCATGACGACCAGTGCCGGGCTCCGGACCTCGCCCAGGCGCGCTTCGGCAGGGGCATGGGTGGTGCGCGTCGTCTTCACAAATGCCTCCCAGTGCGCAGGGCGGCGCAGACTGGAGTCGATGGCCGCCAGATGCTCGGAGAAACCGGAAGGCTTCCGGCCGGGGTAAAACCTGGGGAAGTGAGTACGCCACATCCACCGGCCCCAGGGCCGCCCCAGCGCTAAGCGGAACAGCAGCTGCTGCAGCGGGCTGACCGGCACATCACGCACAAACGGGCCGATCAGCACCAGGCGCTGGATGAGGTCCGGTCTTTCCGCCGCGGCCCAGACCGCGGATCCGGCCCCCATTGAATTGCCGATGACGCTTGCCGGTGCGCCGAGGTGCTCGATGAGCGCGAGAATGTCCTGCCCGGTTGCGACGTCATCGTACCGGCTGAAAGATGCGTCGCTGCCGCCGTGCCCTCGTAAGTCCATCACCGCGGCTGTGAAGCCGGCCGCGCCCAGATCGGCTGCCAGAAAGCGGTAAACCGCCCTCAGATCGCCCATGTCCGGTACGCATATCACCAGCGGGCCTTCGCCTCGGACCTCGAACGCTATGCGCCCTTCCTCCAAATTTAGGAACCGGGGATCCGTTCCCTGTTGTGAAGACCGGAGCTCTGCCATGATTTTCCTTCTATCCGCAGGGCAGCCAGCCCAAAAACTAATGAGATTAGTATTCAAACTAATGTTGTTAGTTTGGGGTGTCAAGAGCGCCGGGCGCCGTCATCGCCGTTACCCTCGCTGTATTCCTGGGGTTCGGTGCGGTCCTGTTGCGCTTCCGCCCTTCCAGGGAACTGCTGCCTGCCCGGACATGAAAATTCCAGATGGCAGGATCACCTGTGGCCGTCCAGTCGACGTTCCCGCCGTCCTCGGGGTGAAAGGCCGCAGCGTCTCAGGTTATCGCTTCCGACTTTGCATACATTCGCATCAAAGTTGTATAGTTTAATATCAAAATCTTTGATTCAGTACAGTCATCAAGCGCGGGGCTCCGACCCTGTGAAGAAGGAGGCCGGCGGGGTGGACAGAGTGGAGTCGTACCTGAATCAGTGGAGACGTGAGCGTCCGGATCTGGACCATGAACCCATGGCGGTTGTGGCCCGGGTGACCCGCACCGGCGGCTTCCTTGCCAACAGCATTCGTGAGAACCTGCGAGGTACGGGGATCGAGCCGTGGGAGTTTGACGTGCTGGCCACCCTCCGCCGGGTCGGCCCGCCGCACACCCTGAGCCCGAAAGACCTCGTTGCGACCACGATGGTGGGCAATGCCGCGATGACCCACCGCGTGGACAAACTGGTTGAACGCGGCCTCGTGTCCAGGAAAGTCGACCCGGACAACCGGCGGCGCCTGCAGATTTCCCTGACGCCGGCGGGGATGGAGCTCATCGACGGCATCATTTCGGCCCATATCGACAACGCCGACCGGTTCCTTGAGGCCCTGTCTGTCTCTGAGCGGGAGACCTTGTCCGGCCTGCTCGAAAAAGTTCTTGTGTCGCACGGCGATTCGCACCACTGAAGCGGCCGGCACTCGCCGCGTGGCCATTCACCCGGGGCGGTGACGCCGGGCACCCAGATGAGCGCCGACGTCGTGCTCTGGCTTCATGTCCTAAGGGACCGCGGGAGGGTGATGGCACACACGATCAAGCCGCGCGCTGCGCAGTAGCTGCCTTGGCAGGCCACAGGGATCGGTCCGCCGGCTTTCTCCAGAGCAAACTTCCCGCGTCCCTCAATCGACACCTGGAATTTGTCAAGGGATAAACCTTGTCCCGTGCCCTGCGACAGCCAGGCTTTCAGGCATGCCTCTTTCGCGCTGAAGAGGACCGTGTCCCAATTGACAAATGGATCGGTTTTGGCCAGGTCCTGCGTTCGTTCGATTTCGTCCTTGGTGGCAATCAGTCCCAGCACGTCAAGGGGCAAAGCGACGGAAACTTCTGCGTCGATGCCGATTCCTGCTGTTTGCTCCGCAGGTGCCACGGCCGCCCCCCGATAGCCCTCACAGTGGGTGATGCTGCCGCGCAGTCCCGCGGGCCAATCGGGAGATCCGCCCGAAAGCCGCTTCAGCGGAGCAGGCGCCAGGCCAAGTTTGCGGATGGCCACGCGGGCGAGGTGGCGGCCGGTGGAGAATTCCCTCACCCGCATTTCGCCCGCTGTCGAGACTGCGTCCCACTCCGGACCAAGCGGTCGTGCGCCCTCGATATCGCCGAATGACTCCGCGACCGCAACGAATGCTGGGACCAGGGTTTCTAGCAGCAAGGGCGACCGCCTGATCTGGCACCTGCGTGCCGGTGAAGGGCTCAGGCTTGTGGTGGAGCGGGAGCTTTACGAGAGATTATCGCCGTGTGACAGGAGAACCTTCTTGAGCAGACGGGACAGGGTCTGCCGTTCGGACTCGGACAATGCGTCAAGGAAGCGGTCCGCATTGTCGATATGGGCCGAAATGATGCCGTCGATGAGCTCCATCCCCGCCGGCGTCAGGGAAATCTGCAGGCGCCGCCGGTTGTCCGGGTCGACTTTCCTGGACACGAGGCCGCGTTCAACCAGTTTGTCCACGCGGTGGGTCATCGCGGCATTGCCCACCATCGTGGTCGCAACGAGGTCTTTCGGGCTCAGGGTGTGCGGCGGGCCGACCCGGCGGAGGGTGGCCAGCACGTCAAACTCCCACGGCTCGATCCCCGTACCTCGCAGGTTCTCACGAATGCTGTTGGCAAGGAAGCCGCCGGTGCGGGTCACGCGGGCCACAACTGCCATGGGTTCATGGTCCAGATCCGGTCGTTCGCGCTTCCACTGATCCATATAGGCCTCCACCCTGTCCAAATCGTTGAGCTCCTTTATTGCCTTCATTGAGTCAAGTTGACAGGGCTGAGCCCCGCTTTCTACGATCATACAGAACTAAACAGTTCGATGTTGAATTATTTGAAGTTGGACACTATGTCCAAGCGATGGTAATTCGTCCCAGACGGCCTGCTTTGAGCAGAAGGGTCTTCCCAGCACAGCAGTTCCTTTCCGGAACTGCAAGCTCAGAGCCGGCGCGCAGGAACCATTGCCGTCGATCCCCGGGAATTGTGTGCCGAAGGGCACGCGCCACTGCCCCTGTTGGACCTATCGACCCCCCCCGATCCCACCTTTGTGCATCCCGACCGCGGTACTCATCAACGCCGCCGCCCCGGGTGGCGGCCCGCTCAGGCGGGCAGGTATGACCCAAATTCCTATGGAGACAAACCCTATGAACAACCTGAAAACAACGCTGGCCGCTGCCCGCGGCTTCAGCGGACTGGGCATCGGCGGGCACAATGACTGATCGGCCGGTTTTGACTCCGCTGGTAACCGCCATTGCACCGGCCGTGTGGGGCAGCACCTACATCGTGACCACGGAGTTCCTGCCGGAGGGCAGGCCGCTGCTGGCGTCACTGCTGCGGGCACTGCCTGCGGGGCTGCTGTTGATCCTGTTTACCCGCTCTCTGCTGCACGGCCATTGGTGGTGGAAGACGCTGATTCTGGGGATCCTCAACATCGGCGGTTTCTTTTACTTCCTGTTCGTCGCCGCGTACCTTCTGCCCGGCGGTGTGGCTGCCCTGCTGAGTTCGGTCCAGCCGATCGTTGTTCTGGTGCTGGGTTACCTCGTCCTGAAGCAGCGTCCACAGGCGGTACACCTCATGGCCTGTGCCGCGGTGATCGGCGGGATGGCGCTGCTGGTGCTCAACTCGGAAGCCGCCCTGAACACGGCCGGGGTGCTCGCCGGCCTGGCAGGGGCTGTGTCCATGGGAGCGGGCATAGTTCTGACCAAGATGTGGGGCCGGCCCGAAGGCGTCGGCAACCTCGCCTTTACCGGCTGGCAGCTGGCCTTCGGCGGGCTGTTCCTGCTCCCTCTCACGCTCATGATTGAGGGCCTGCCCTCATCCCTGAGCGGCGCCAACATCGCCGGCTACGTTTACCTTGGCCTGATCGGTGCACTGGTGGCCTACGCCCTCTGGTTCCGCGGCATCGAGCGGCTGCCCGCGATCGCGGTGTCCTTCCTCTCGTTTGGCAGCCCCCTGGTGGCCACCTTCCTGGGGCTCATCTTCCGCGGTGAGACCCTGACCCTCGCCCAGATCGTCGGAGCCCTCGCCATCGTCGGTGCAATTGTCGCGGTGCAGCTCTACAGCCGCCGCCAGCAGCCGAAGCCCCGGAAACGCGTTCTCGTCAGCGCCTAAGTCCCCCATTATCTGTTTCAGGAGCAATAGTGTCCGTTCAGTCAGCCAGTTCCCCCTCAGCTGAAAACAACTCCAGCAGCACCCTGCCCGGGATGCTTCTGGAAGAAGCCAGCCGGCAGCCCGACGCCTGTGCGATCGTGGCCGGAGAAGACGAGGTGTCCTTCGGCCAGCTCATTGCCGAAGCCCGTTCCCTGGGCTCGCTCATCGGCTCCGCCGGTCTTGCACCCGACGAGACGGTCGGAATCTTCGCCGAACCCGGCGCGGAGCTGCCGCTGCTGGTCTGGGGAGCCCTCTTCTCCGGCGCCGCCTACCTGCCCCTGGCCACCGACTATCCGGACGACCGCCTGCGGTACATGCTGGAGAACAGCGGTACCCGGCTGGTTTTGACCCAGCAGCATCTGATCGGGCGCATCCGCGAAATTGCTCCGGACGGCACCCAGGTGCTCACCCTGAATGACAGCCGGACTGCACAGGAAGCCGCGGCGCCTGTTTCGGCCACGGGCCGGAATCTGGCGTACTGCATCTATACCTCGGGAAGCACCGGACGGCCCAAGGGGGTCATGATCGAGCACCGGAGCATCGTGGCCCAGCTGGAGTGGCTGCGCGACCAGGGTCATCTGCAGCCGGGAGTACGGATTCTGCAGAAGACGCCCATGAGTTTCGATGCGGCCCAGTGGGAGATCCTGGCCCCGGCCGCCGGCGCCACCGCCGTGATGGGCGCCCCGGAGCTCTACCGGAACCCCTACGGGCTGGTGGAAATGATCGGTCGCCACTCGGTCACCCACCTGCAGTGTGTTCCCACTCTTCTTCAGGCTCTGCTCGAAACCGAGGGCTTTGACGCCTGCACCTCGCTTCAGAGCGTCTACTGCGGCGGTGAGGCCCTGTCGAAGCCGCTGGCCAAGCAGTTCCTCGAGACGCTTTCCTGGTGTTCGCTGACCAACCTGTACGGGCCGACCGAGACCACCATCAATGCGCTGGCACACACGGTGACCGGCGCGGACCTGGACGGGGCGGACGTGTCCGTGCCGATTGGGCAGCCCGTTCCCGGGATCCGCTGCGTTCTGCTCGACGAGGACCTGAAACCCGTGGCGGACGGTGAGCCGGGCGACCTGTACATGGGCGGAATCCAGCTGTCCCGCGGCTACCTCAACAATCCGGACCAGACGGCCGAACGGTTCATCCAAGACCCCGCCGGCACCGGAACCCTTTATAAGAGCGGCGACGTTGTGCGTCGGAACGCCAACGGGCTGTATTACTTCCAGGGCCGCTCGGACAACCAGGTGAAACTGCGCGGCTACCGGGTGGAACTGGAGGAGATCGCCTCGGCCATCGAGCACCACCAGTGGGTGCGCCGGGCCGCGGCCGTGGTCACCACCAACGCCCGCACCGGCAATCCGGAGCTGGTGGCGTGCGTGGAGATGAACCCGACCGAGGCCGCGCTGATGGACCAGGGCAGCCACGGCGCCCACCACCAGTCCAAGCAGAACAAGCTTCAGGTCAAGGCGCAGCTGTCCAACCCCGGCATCCGCACCGATCTCGCCGACGGTATCGAACTGCCCGGCCGGGACGGAGAGGAACTGCGGGCCGCGGCTTTCGCCCGCAAGACCTACCGGTTCTACGACGGCGGACCGCTGGCCGAGGGTGAGCTGCAGGCCTTCCTGGCCCAGGCGGGGCACATCCACGCCCCGGCCAGCCGGGCTTCACAGGGTACGCTGGCGGATCTGGGATATGCGCTGCGCTGGATCGGACAGTTCACCAGCCCCGAGCGGCTGCTGCCCAAGTATTCCTATGCCTCGCCCGGAGCCCTCTACGCCGTGCAGACCTATCTCGAGCTGCAGGGACAGGACGGCATCGCCGACGGCATCTACTACTACCATCCGGAACTGCACAGGCTGCAGCTGGCCACCCCAGCCTCGGGCCGCCCGGGCTCTCCCGGGATCCGGATCCACCTGATCGGCAAGACCGGCGCGATCGAGCCGGTCTATAAGAACAACATCCTCGAGGTCATGGAGTTCGAGGCAGGCCACCTGCTGGGCGCGCTGCAGGACGGGCTGGCCCCCTTCGGCCGCACGGTCGCCCCGCACGGCTTCGACGAAAGCGCCAAAGCGCAGTGCGGTGCCCTCGAGGAGGATCACTACCTGGGCACCTTTGAGGTGGTTGAGGGAACCGCCAACCACCTGAATGTTGACGTCTACGTGAATATCCCGGGCAACAAGGTGCCCGGGGTCGCACCCGGGACCTACCGGTGGAACGGTGCCGGCCTAGAGCCCGTGGCCGCGGAGTTCATCCAGCGCAAGCACGTCATCGCCATCAACCAGCGCGTCTTCGACCGCTCCAGCTTTGGCATCAGTGCCGTGGCCGGCCAGGTTCCCGAGTGGCTCCGGTATGCCACGCTGGGCTGCTACCTGCACCGGCTCCAGCGCAATGGCACACTCTCCGGCCTGGGATTCATGTCCTCGGGTTACAGCTCGAAGACGGGCAATACCCTGCCAGCGGCATGGCGGATCATGGACATCCTCAAACACCACGGGATCTCCGTGGAAGCGTCCTACTTCTTCATCGGCGGCAAGGTATCCGCCGAGCAGATCGCCAGCGAGGGCATGAACGAGGACCTCGTGCACATGCAGGGACCGGCGGAGATGGTCCGCGAAGAGCTGGAGCAGACGCTGCCCGACTACATGGTCCCGCACCGCACCGTCGTCTTCAACGAGCTGCCGCTGACCCCCAACGGCAAGGTGGACCTGAAGGCCCTGGCGGCCGCCCCGCAGGTGGCCTCGCCCCAGTCCGAGACACCGTTCGTTCCGCCGTCGACACCGACCGAGAAGCGCCTCGCCGTTGAATGGGCCGAGCTGCTCAAGTACGAGGACGTGTCGGTGCAGGATGATTTCTTCGCCGTCGGCGGAAACTCCCTGATGTCGATTACGCTGATCTCCCGCATCGGGCGGATCTTCGGTGTCCAGCTTCCCCTGCGGGCGCTGATCGATGCCCCGATCCTGGCGGATCTGGCGCAAATGGTGGATCAGGGGAGCACGGCCTCCGCAACCTCACGGTTCATTCCGCTGAACCAGCAGAGCGAGCAGCGGCCCGTCTACTGCTGGCCGGGACTGGGCGGTTATCCGATGAACCTGATGAAGCTGGCCGGAAAGGCCGTGCCCCAGCGCCCGTTCTTCGGGATCCAGGCCCGGGGTATCAACGCCGGGGAAACCCCGTTTGCCACGATCCAGGAAATGGCCTCAGCAGACATCGCCGAGATGCTCAAGCTGCAGCCCGAGGGCCCGTACACCCTCTGGGGCTACTCCTTCGGCGCCCGGGTTGCCTTCGAAGCGGCCTGGCAGCTGGAGCAGGCAGGCAAGACCGTCGACAGGATCATGCTCATCTGCCCCGGCAATCCCAGCCTGCGGGAGGGATCCGGTGAACGGAGCGCCAGGTCGGCCGATTTCACCGACCCCGGGTTCGTCACAGTCCTCGCCTCGGTCTTCCTGGGCACCAGTGTCGGCCCGCAGATCGATGAATGCGTTGACACCACCCGGGACCGGGTTTCGTTCGTCGAATTCATCCAGCACGCCCGCCGGGAACTGGCCCTCGATACGATCAACCGGATCACCGATATCGTGGTGCGCACCTTCGAGTTCGAATACACCTTCTCCGAACTGCTGGACCGGCGGATCACAGCCCCGATCACCATCTTCAAGGCCGCCGGAGACGACTACTCGTTCATTGAATCGGCGGGCACTTTCGCCGAGCGTGAGCCGCGCATCGTGGACCTCTCCGAGGATCACTACGCCGTCCTGCGGGAGCAGGGCGTCGATGAACTCGCCAGTGCCCTCTACCACGCAACCTACGACCGCTCCTTGGACCAGGCATCGGATACCGGTGCTTCCGGGAGCCCCATGAAAGCTGGTGAAAACCTTGCCTCATCTCAACATTAAATATTTCCCCTGCCCCCTCTCGGGCGAGGAGCGAACGGCTCTTGCCAATGAGCTCACTGAAACCATAGCGACCCGCCTGCGCGTTTCCCCTGATGTGGTTTCCATCTCGCTGGAGGAAATCGAGCCCGAGCAATGGCATGCCACGGTGGTCGGGCCCGAACTGGAGGATCACCCGGAGCACGTGATCAAGCACCCCAACTACCCCAAGCAATAACCCTCTTCCTCTCCTCAACCCCCAGACCCTTGGTTCCGCCGCCCGCCGGCGGCCTGGGTATGAAAAGGAGTTATTTTATGACGGCAGTTACTACCCGTCCGGAACTGCGCCGCACCACCGAAGCGGCCCGTGTACAGGCGCCTCTGGCCGCCCCGGCCCGTAAAGCGCTGGCTGTCCTGCGCATCCTGCTCGGATCGGTGTTCCTGTGGGCGTTCGTGGACAAGACCCTTGGACTTGGTTTTGCCACCGCGCCGGAGCAGGCCTGGATTGTCGGCGGTTCACCGACCGCGGGCTACCTGGGCAGCCTGGAGGGCGCGCTGGCGCCGGTCTTCGGGGCCATGGCAGGAATGCCCGGGATCGATGTGCTGTACATGCTCGGCATGCTGCTTGTCGGCGCCGCCCTCATGCTGGGCATCGCCCTGCGCGCTGCCGCGGTCGGCGGAACCATGATCATGGGCCTGATGTGGCTGTCGGCCCTGCCGCTGGTCAACCACCCGGTGGTTGACTCGCACATCATCTACGCTGCGGCCCTGTGGGTCCTGGCCACCACGGGCGCAGGCCACACGTGGGGGCTGGGCCGGACCTGGGAGGCCCTGACGCCCCGCCAGCTGCGCTTCCTGGGCTAATCACAGCACCAACCATCCACACCCTGACCACGGACACCCTGCGGATCCGCACCCCGGAGCCGCAGGGTGTTCGCGTCTGCCTCCAGCCCTTCGCCTGGGACCCGGCCGGTACGGGTGAAGCGGTCTACGTCCTCGGGGTGGGGGAGATCGGCGGCCTCCAGTTGAGGGTGGCCTTGACAGCAGCCGGTCCCGCTTTTTATGTTTGTTCAGCATCGAATATTTCGATATCAAACTATCTGACTTCAACCCCCTAACCAGCCAGAAACGAACGCCCCAGCTATGCGCTCCCTGACCACATAGCCGATTATCTTCGCGTTCTCCCGGTGAGGCCTCCATTCACAGGAGGAAATCCCTCCGGACCAATGGCACCCCCAACCCAGCACCCCCCGCCCCTTAATCCCGCCGCCTGCCGGCGACTTGGGCATGAAGACTTGGGTGTGAAAAGGAGTTATTCCATGACCGCAGTCATCACCCGTCCGGAACTGCGCACCGCCGGCGCTCCCGCCCCGGCCCAGGCATCCCTGTCCGCCCCGGCCCGCAGGTCGCTGGC